>CANHHZ010000089.1 GCA_947460275.1 Sphingobacteriaceae bacterium
AGGTCAAAAACAGACCATCTAAAAGGTATAAAAATTGCAATTATGGGTTGCATTGTAAATGGTCCTGGTGAAATGGCCGATGCAGATTATGGCTATGTTGGCACTGGACCGGGTAAAATAACCCTATACAGAGGCAAAGAAGTAGTTAAGAAAAATGTAGATACACCTTCGGCTTTGACTGAATTGATAGAAATCATTAAAGAAGACGGTAATTGGATAGATTTAGTTGCTAATTAAGAGCTAAGTTGCCCAGTAACCACTGTGCTTTTAGCTTGTTTTTTCTAATTTTAAATGTAGTTTCCATTAATTTTTCGGTAGCCTCAATCACTTTAGATTCGCGGGCGTTTACTAGAAATATCGAGCTATCGCCAAAGGTAAATTTAAGCTCTTCACCCGCTAACAGTTTTTTGTTCGCAACTAATGATTCATTAATAAGTTGAAGTTGATTTTTTAAAGTTTGTGCTTCTGCATAGTTTTGATTGAGCTTTGCAGTGAGCTCATTTCTTAGCGAATATTGCTCATACTCAACTTCCATGATTTTAAGTTTAGCTTCAGTCAACTCGCTGCGTGCAGTTTGAAAAGTTAAGGGAAAAGCAAATTGAAGCCCAACTTTGTTGTTGTTTCTCCAATAGCCCGAATTAATATTTCTAAAAGCGTTATTTCCGCCATTCAAAACGCCAAGTTGTAAATCGAGTGTGGGTCTTAAATTTTCGGATTTAAGACGTTTTTCAATTTGTAAGTCCTTAAGTTTAAAATCGTACACTAACAATTTTGGATTGTTATTGATAGACAAATTATTTGATCCGGCTATCACAATATCCTCATCAATTGGTGCCAAATTTAGTTTTTCGGTAGGGTAAGGTTGATTGTTTTCTAGCCATAAAAATGAACTTAATTCATAGAATGAGTTTTGTAAATTTAAATTAACTTGTTGCAATTGAATTTGTCTTTGTTGCAGTTGAGTTAGCATTTCTAAAGTATCAATTGCTGCTCTGTCGCCTCCTAACAAACTTCCTTTTATGGCTTTAAAACGTATTTCTGTTAATTTTAATGCGTTTTCATACACCTTAGTAATTTTGTAATTGTTTTGCCAAATTAGGTAGGCTTCTCCAGCTTCAAGCATCAAATCGTTAAGAAGCTTTTGTTGTTCAACTTTACTTGCCGAATTAAAAATTTGCGCTTTTCTGACCGCTGCTCTTCTTTTGTCAATCAATAAACCTTTACCCAAAGACACGTTTAAACCTAAAAAACTTAATCCTTCTTTTGGTAATTTGTTTTCTGGGCTAATGTATGCGCCTTCTGCTTCGCTGTAACTTGCTTTCAGTTCCAATCCATACCAGAGTGGCATTTTTACCTCAGGCGTTAAAAAACGATAATAGGAGTTGCCATTATACTCTTTTTGATCGTAATCTAAACTAAGCTTTGGGTCAAAATTTCCTCTGGCTTGGCCCATTTTAGCTTTTGCAAACTCGGCTTGTAGGTTAGCTTTTAAGGCTATTGGATGATAGTTTAAGATAATTTTTTTAAACTCATTAAAACTCAATGTATCTATTTTTTGCTGTGCAAAAACAGAAAAATTGCTTATCAACAATAAACCAGCGATTATAAATTTTTTATTTTTCACCTTTTTTATCTTTTTCCTTTTTGTTGTCAAGTGAAGTATAATATTCAGGAGGGAAGCCATTAAGTTTTCGCCAAAGTTCATAAAAAACAGGGACGTCTTTAAGCAGTGCAATTCCCTTTGCGCCCGATCCATAGCTTAATTTTTGCGGCCAAGGTTTGTCGCTTTCATCTGGAGTAACCCAAGCCCTAAATTTGTTATTTGTACTAATTGATGGGTCTATGGCTGTAATTTTACCGCCAAACGTTCCGTATGATGAATTTGGCCACCCAGAAAATACAATTGCAGGAAAACCATCAAATTGTAATCTAACTTTTTGTCCTTTCACGATAAGGGGTAAGTCTACGGGATCGATAAAAATTTCTACGGCAGCATTAAAACTCACAGGTACAATTTCTAATAGTGGTTCTCCTTCTTTTACTGTTTCGCCCATACCGGCTTTTGTGGTTCGTATGACTTGCCCGTTTTGCGGAGCAATAATTACATAAAACCCTCTTCTGATGCTATAATTTGCCAATTGATTTTGGAGTTTTGCTACTTCACTTTCTGTGGTTGCCTTATCAGAAAGCGAAGAAAATCTATCTCCGGTGGCTTTTAATATTTTTTCTCTATATTCTTGATCAATGGTGTTTTTATCAATTTTTATATTTAATAGTTCATTTTTACTATTGTAAAATTTATTCTCTGCATTGATTTTTTTAGAAAGCGCATCCTGATAAGCCTGTTGTTTTTGTTCTAACTCTACCAAAGACTTTACACCCGCATCATACATTTGTTTTTGGCGTTGCAGTTGTTGCGTTGCAATTTTTAATTGATTTTCAGCTGCCAAATAACTAATGCTATCAGATTGCACGTACAAGGTATATTGCTTAATTTTATTTTGTAATTGCTCAAGTTTTAATCTTTTTGAATATTCAAGTGCTATTGCTTGCGCATCATTGGCTGTGGCCTTATTTTGATAAAATTTTACAGAAGCGTCTTTTGCTTTAATTTGTTCATCTACCCTGGTAAGTTGCGAAGGATCTAAGTAATCTTCCTTTACTTCGGTAATGCGTAATAGTGTGTCGCCTTTTTTCACAATATCTCCATCTTTTACATTCCATTCAGCAATTCTACCCGCAATGATGCTGTTGATTTGTTGAGGGCGTTGCTGAGGATCTAAAGTTGAAACTTTACCTGATGGTTGTATGTTTTGCGTCCAAGGTAAAAGCATAATTATCATAAATAACACAGAAAGAATGAGTGCTAATCTAATCTTGCTTTTTCTTTTTTCGTAGTGTATTATTTTTTCAAAAGACTTAAATCTAATGAATTTTTCTGTAGGTATTTTGCTGTCTAAAAACATATTGTTTATGAAATATTTATAAATGCACCGTTTTTTATATAAATTTTTCTTTCGCATTGTTTTGCAAAAAAATCATCATTGGTAATCGTAATCAATGTAAAAGCATTGTTTTTATTAGTTAAATATTTAATAATTTGCTCTCTGGTCTTTGTCTCTACACCCTGCCACCCATCTTCTATTAAAAAAATTGAAGGGTTGATAATGATACATCTAGCTAAAAGTATTTTTTGGATAATATTATATGATAATTTTTTACCCTGCGTATCTAAAAATGTGTAATAGCCTAGTTGTTGACTAGAGATAAAATCATTTAATCCCACAATATCACAAGCTACATCAATTTCAGTTTGATTAACATTTTGGTTTCCTATAGTTAAATTATCTAAGAGTGTGCCACTAAAAATTTCATCATCAGCAAAAAGTACAGCTATTTTTTGACTTAAAATTTCCCGGTCGATTATTCTGATAGGTATATTGTTATACAAAATGTTGCCACTAAAATCGTTATAAAAACCTGCCATCAATTTGATCAATGTAGATTTTCCCGAACCTTCTGCGCCTAATAAACATATTTTCTCTCCAGCCTTTATTTCTAAATTTAGTTGGTTAAGCACTGTTTTTTTATTTCCGTACTTAAAAGTTAAGTCGGTGAGTTTAATGTCTATTTGCGTAGTATTGGCTAGTTTTTGTTCTGTAGATGAAACGTTTTCGTCAATTGGATTGTCTAAAACTTTATTCAATTTTTCTAAGGCAGTAAGTACATCATAAACCACTTCAAGACTTACGATCATTTTTTCTACCGAAGTTAAAATGGTGATGATAATAATTTCGGCTGCAATAAATTGACCTAGGTTAATTTGTTGGTTGATAAATAAAATGGAGCCAATAATTAACATTACCGCTGTAATAACTACTTTAAAAGTAATCATGATTTTATATTGCAGTACCAACACAGAAAAATGTGATTCCCTAGAATGCAAGTAACCAGATACCAATTTGTCAGTTTTAGCTAAATGCAACTCATGCTGTTGGTTCAATTTAAATGTTTTTACATTTCTAGATATTTCTTCAAGCCAGTGCGCTACATTGTATTTGTAATCAGACTCTGACATGCTTGTGTCGAAAGCCTTTTTGCTAGTAAGTTTTAAAAGTAATACTCCTAATAAGGTGATAACCAAGGCAAATACAATAAATACCGGATGATAAAATGATAAAATTAATAACCCAAAAACAATTTGAATACTTGCAGAAGGAAAGTCTATTAATAATTTTGAAAAACCTTTTTGTAGCGTAGAGGTGTCAAAAAAACGGTTTACTAGCTCTGGTAAATAATAAGAGTCTATACTTAACAAATTAATTTTGGGAATGCGGTAAGCATAAGCAAAAGTTAATCTCGTAAATACACGTTGTTGAATTTGTTCGATAATTTTCATTTGTGCCACTTGTAAAACTCCTGTCAATAAAACCCCCAGTATTACAATGCAAATGAGTACAATGAGCGAGGTGCTTATCGTTCCTCCAAAAAGCAGGTTGATAATGGCTTGAATGCCAAGTGGCAGAGACAAAAGGATAAAGCCACTAAGTATAGCATACATGTAGGCTCTCGTAATTTCTTTTTTTTCAAGTGTTAAAAGTTCAAAAAGTCTTTTAAAAGATTTTGAAAGCGAATATTGCTGTGTTTTATCCATTTAATGTTTTCAAAAAGTTAGAAATATTAGTTTTTTATCATAAAATTCAAAAATATTAACAGGCTAACAAATAATAGTAATGCGATTGTAATATAATCAACCAAGACTATTTTTCGTGTTCTATAACTAATTTTCAATATTTAAGATGCTCGTCAAGCAAATACCAAATTGGTTTTAAATGTCAATTTTCAAAAACTATTTTTCTTAAAAAATATTTGACGCTGAGTTTGCATACCAGACCAATTTAATTTAAAATCTTTCTAAATAAGGCTAAATTACAGCGTAATGACAGTCATGAGTCTTTGCATTGTTACTTTTGTTGTGCTAAAATTAATTACTACTAACTATTTTGGAACATTTAAAAATTATTGCTTTCACACACCAACAAATAGACCTCAAAGCTTTGGGGAAGTTGGTGATATGCGAGCATACTTTAGATGATAGATTGAGAAACATTCAGTCCGCATTAGGTATCAAAGAAATATTTTATTTGGCCACGTGTAACAGGGTTGAATTTGTATTTACTTCTGCCCACAACCTTGACAAATCTTTTATAACCAAATTTTTGAAGGTCTTAGACATGGGTTTACCTGAGATTTACATGGATAAATTTGTAGCAAATGTTTCTGCATATGAAAAATCTGATGCATTAAATCACTTGCTTCGAATTTCATGTTCTTTAGAAAGTTTGGTAGTTGGCGAAAAAGAAATTTTAGCTCAGGTACGCAAAGCCTATGAATCTAGTAGGTTAGCTGGTTTTACTGGCGATTACCTGAGGACAATTATGGACAGGGTGGTTAAAACCGCCAAGGAAGTTTATACCAACACAAATATTTCTAAAAATCCAGTTTCTATAGTTTCATTAGCCTATCGTAAATTGTGTCGGTTAAACATCGGTTCGGCTACTCGGTTTTTAATTATTGGAGCTGGCGAAACCAACAGAAACATTGCTCAATATCTTAAAAAGCATAAATATGCTAACTTTTCTGTTTTTAATAGGACATTGGAAAATGCAGAAAAATTAGCCGAGGAACTAGGTGGTAAAGCCTATCCGCTTCAAGCGCTAAATAGCTTTTCGCAAGGATTTGATGTAATGATTGTTTGTACTTCTTCTACTACACCAGTTGTAACTCTACCCATTTATGAAGGTTTGTTAAAGGGTGATACTAATAAAAAAATTGTCTTAGACTTGGCTGTTCCAAACGATTTGGCACCAGAAATATTGGAACAATTTCCCATCAGTTATATAGAAGTCGAATCATTAAAAGAGATTGCTCGAAAAAATATTCAGGAACGTTATGCTGAACTTGTTAATGCGGAGCAAATTATAGAAGAGAACATTAAAGAATTTGTCTCGGTTTTACGTCAGCGTAGAGTAGAAATTGCAATGAGCGATGTTCCAAAAAAAATTAAAGAAATTAAAGACACCGCTATCAATGGTGTTTTTGCAGACGATATCAATTCGCTGGATGAAAATTCAAGAGCAGTTTTAGAACGTGTATTGGATTACATGGAAAAAAAATACATTAGCGTGCCTATGGTAATTGCCAAAGAAGTATTGGTAAACACCGCTAAGGTGATCTAATAAAACAACAATTTCAATACAAACCTCTGCCTTATTTTATTTAATTTTGGTACAAACTATTATACGAAGGTGAAAAAAGTAATTATCGGTACCCGCGGGAGTGATTTAGCTTTGTGGCAGGCAAATTATACAAAAGATAAACTGGCTAGCATTGGCATTATTGCGGAACTTAAAATAATTAAAACTCAGGGCGATAAAATTCTAAATTTACGGTTAGATAAACTTGAAGGAAAGGGTTTTTTTACCAAAGAATTGGAAGAAGAACTTTTAGGTGGAACCATAGACATAGCAGTGCACTCACACAAAGATTTGCCAACCATCAATCCCCCAGGCTTAATTATCGCTGCGGTTCCAGAGCGTGAAGATCCATCAGAATTGCTACTCATTTTAAAAGATTGTGTAGATGTTACGCAAAAACTATCGCTTAAAACTGGCGCAATTGTAGGTACGTCATCAAATCGACGTAAGGCTCAAATGTTAGCTTTGCGTCCCGATTTAGATATTCAAGATCTTCGTGGCAATGTGCCTACGCGTATACAAAAGTTGCGCAACGAAGACTATGATGCTATTTTGTTGGCCAAAGCTGGTGCCAATCGATTAAATATCGACTTAAGCGAATTTCAGATCGAAGTTATAGCAACAACAGAACTTGTACCAGCACCCTCACAAGGAGCATTGGCCATTCAAATACGCGAAACTGATACTGAGCTATTAAACCTCTTAAAGCAAATAAATCATACCCAAACAGCCGAAGAAATTGCGGTTGAACGTAAAGTATTAAATCTTTTCGAAGGGGGTTGTCATATGCCCTTGGGCTGTTATTGTAAAAAAGAAAATGGATTGTTTGAGGTATGGACATCCAAAGCCGAAACCGATGAGGATTTTCCCGACCGCCTGTTTTTGCGCACCAGCACTACCGAGGGGTTGGCTGAAAAAATTGTAGCAAAATTTGCAGCCGAACGAAAAAAACCTGCTACGGTATTTATATCCAGAGAAGTGGGCGAAAACAGCTATTTCAGAAAAGCTTTAGCAAAGCATAACATAGAAATTGAGGGTCGCTCTTTGATTAAGACCTTCCCAATCGTACATATTCTTGATCCATTTTATATAAAAAATATCAACTGGATTTTTTTTAGTAGTCGCAATGCCGTCGAGTACTTTTTTAAACTTAAACCAGCTTTACCAAAAAAGATAAAATTTGGGGTAGTTGGTCGTGGCTCTGAAGATAGTTTGCGTAAATTTGGTTTTCAGGCCGATTTTGTTGGCGAAAATGGAGATATAGAAGAAGTTGCACAAGAATTTGCAAATTTAGTTGAAGCACAAACGGTATTGTTTCCTAGAGCAGAAGACTCGCTGTTAACTATTCAAAAATCCTTAAATCAAAACACAAAAATTGTAGATTTGCCAATTTACGAAACTGTTATTGAAGAAAATATAGACCGCACAGCTGCCGATGTGTTGATTTTTACCAGCCCATCTAATGTAGATGCTTATTTTGAGGCTAATTTGTTAGAACCCGGTCAGAGAGTGATTGCCATAGGTAATTCAACGGGAAAAAAATTCGATGAAATGGGTGTGTCATACGTTTTGCCTTACTCGCCCGATGAAATTGGATTAGCTGAAGCAGTTTTTGGAATTTAAATTATTTTATAATCTGAGTAAAACTGGTATTCGATACTTTTTACTCGCTAATTGATACCAAACAAATGTTACAAAGACCACGCAGATTAAGGAAAAACCCGATAGTAAGGGAAATGATAGCCGAAACGCATTTATCCAAGGATATGTTCATCTATCCTTATTTTGTGGTGCCCGGCAACAACGTTGTTCATCCCATTGAGGCAATGCCAGGTGTTAACCATTTTTCTACCGACGCCTTGTTAAAAGATGTAGAAAAAGGTTTAAAACTTGGCG
>CANHHZ010000090.1 GCA_947460275.1 Sphingobacteriaceae bacterium
CTACAAGTAGAAAATTCGGCGCACCTCGAAATTTACCATAAATCGAAATTGGTGCCAGGAGTAGAAAAAATGCCTTTCCCTAAAGTATTTTCATTTTTAGCGCCAGTTTTCGAACATTTGGGAGGAAGTACATCGGGCTATGGATGGCAAGAAAAACCTAGCGTTTTTTATGCCTATAGTGGCATTGGCGTAGCACCAGTAATTTGTTACGAAAGCATTTGGGGAAGTTGGGTTGCAGAGTCGGTAAAAAACGGAGCCCAATTTATTGCCATTATTACCAACGATGGGTGGTGGGGAAACACATCGGGAAAAGACCAACATTTATTGTACGCCAAATTACGCGCTATAGAAACCAGACGTTGGGTAGCCCGATCAGCAAACACAGGTATTTCTGCCTTTATCAACCAAAAAGGAGATATTGTTAAACAAACCAAGTGGTGGACGAGAACAGCATTAAAAACAGACATCAATTTAAACGACGAGCTTACTTTTTATGTAAACAACGGAGATTTTGTAGCAAAAATTGCAGCAGTTTTGGCCCTAATTTTAGCTTTGTTTATTCCTTACAAAAAATGGATAAAGAAATAGACTAGCAATTATTAATCCATGTATTTTCCTACTATTGGCATCCGGCGTCCCATGCCAAAAGCCTTTGGCGAAACCCGTAAAATTGGCGGTGTTTGGTAGCGCTTAAACTCGGCAATGTTTACCATCTTTAACACACGTTTTACCAAAGCTTCGTCAAAACCTTGAGCAATAATGGCCTTTGAGCCCTTTTTCATTTCTATATGTTGAAATAAAATTTCATCTAAAATGGCATAATCTGGCAAAGAGTCTGAGTCTTTTTGATCGGGCCTTAGCTCTGCCGAAGGCGGTTTTACAATGGTGTTTTCGGGTATCAGTTCACTATCTTTATTGATGTATCGAGCCAACTCAAATACTTGGGTTTTATAAACATCGCCAATAACCCCAATTGCACCACACATATCGCCGTAAAGTGTTCCATAACCCACTGCACACTCGCTTTTGTTGGAGGTGTTGAGCAAAATGTAACCAAACTTGTTCGACACAGCCATAACCACAATACCGCGGCATCGAGCCTGAATATTTTCTTCTGTTAAGTTAAAAGGCAAACCTGAAAATGCTTCAGCTAACATGCCGTCAAAAGCATCAGCAGCGTGCTTAATTTCAATAATTTCATGTTTGCACCCAAAATTATTTACCAAATCCAAGGCGTCTTTTACAGAGTGATCAGACGAATATTTAGAAGGCATTAAAACCGCCATTACATTTTCGGCACCCAAAGCCTTGCAAGCCAATGCGCAAACCACAGCCGAGTCTATTCCTCCCGAAAGGCCTAAAACGGCTTTGGTAAAACCCGATTTTTTAAAATAATCTTGAATGCCCAAAATTAAAGCATCATGAATTTGGCTAATATCGCTTGCACGTTCTGGCAACGGATATTTAGTTTTTACGTTTTGAATTTCATCAACATCAAAAACCTGTAAATCCTCGGCAAAATATTTCATTTCTGCTTTCAATTCACCAGCTTCATTAAACATCAACGAGCCTCCATCAAAAATGATTTCAGTTTGTGCCCCAACTTGGTTGACATAAAACAACGGGAGTTTGTATTTTTTGGCATTGTCCGAAAGTACCCGAATTCGGTCTTCATCATGCCTGTAATTAAATGGAGAAGCGGCAATGTTGATCATCAAATCTGGCGATTGCTTGATGAGCTCATCCATTGGGCACGACACATAAAGCGGATTATCGTTAATGTTCCATAAATCTTCGCAAATGGTTAAGGCTATCTTTTTGCCTTTAAAATCAATGCACTCAAACTCGTAATTGGGCTCAAAATAGCGGTACTCGTCAAAAACATCGTAAGTAGGTAACAATGCTTTTTTGGTTACTTTTTGCACAGCACCATCGGCCATAAAATAAGCGGCATTGTACAAATCTTTACCCTGCAAAACTTCATTTTTAATAGGTAAGCCAAGTATACAGGCAATACCTACACAATGTTTGGCAATTTGCTGTGCAGCAGCTTCGCAAAGGGAGATAAAATCATCAAACTCTAAAAAATCGCGTGGCGGATACCCACAAATAGCCAACTCGGCAAAAACTACAATATCGGCACCTTCAGCCTTAGCCAAGGCAATATTATCTACAATTAATTGTGTATTTTTTTCGAAATTACCAATATGGTAATTCAACTGAGCTAAAGCTATTTTCATTATAAACTATAAAAAGAATGCATTTAAAGCACCAAAAATCATTGACACCCTTGTTTTATTTATCAAAAAATCAAAGCTAAACTAATTCAAAATATAATACTGCTTGTCACTATATTTGTTCTCTATGAAATCTAACATAAAACGTAGCCAAATTTATCTATTTTTTTCGTGTGTATTGCTTTTTTTTTCGTGCCAACAAAACACAAGACCCAATACCGACGATATTATTCTTGATATCAAAATAGAACGTTTTGAGCACGATTTATACCGGGGAAAGGGCGTAAAAGTTACTCAAACAGATAGCTTTTTGCGTAAAAAATACGGCGTTTTTTATGATGATTTTATGTATAGAATGGTTGGAAATCCGAGCATAAGCGCTACAGAAATGTTGGAGATTTTGTACAAAGACAAAGCTTATACAGACTTAAACCACGAGGTAGACAGTGTTTATCCTAATTTAAGAGATGTCGAAAAAGATTTAACGCAAACTTTCAAATACATTAAATATTATTACCCAAAAATAAAAACACCAAAGTTTGTTTCCTTTTTATCAGGCTTTGCCTATCAAATTCCAGTAGGCGATGATTATATAGGTATAGGCTTAGATATGTTTTTAGGAAGAGACAGCAAATTTTATGGCGCTATAGTGCAAAGCATACCTATGTATCAGTCGCAACGTTTTGAACCCAACTACATTGTACCCCGCGTTACCGAAGTGTTTGCCCGAGAAGAACTTTTTGCAGAACGCGATGAAGACCGAACACTGATGGCAAAAATGATCCACAACGGTAAAATTCTGTACTTTATGGATCAAGTGCTACCTGAGAGCACACCAGATAGCGTAAAAATTGGTTATACCAGCAAACAATATCAATGGTGCAAAACTTACGAAGGAAATATATGGGGTTTGTTTTTGGAAAATGAACTTTTATATCAAAGTGATTTACAAAAAATACAAACCTTTTTAACTGATGGCCCATTTACACCAGGCATTGGCGACAAAAGTGACTCGGCACCTAAACTGGGTGTTTGGCTGGGTTGGCAAATTGTGAAAAAGTATATGCAAGAAAATCCAAAGGTTACATTGCAAGAGTTGATGGCAGATCATGATGTGCAAAAAATTCTAACAAAGGCAAAATATAAACCAAAAGAAAATTAAAGACAAAGGAGTTTCCGCTATGATTAAAAATTCAACTAGTACTAAATCAGTGGGCATTGTTTTATCGGGAGGTGGTGTAAGAGGCATTGCACATTTAGGGGTGCTAAAAGCATGTATTAATGCAGGTATCAAAATTAATTTCGTTAGCGGTACAAGTGCCGGTGCTATTGTGGGTGCGTTTTACGCTGCTGGCATAGATCCAGAAGAAGGTTTAAACATTTTTTTGAAGACTAAACTTTTGCGCTTTATCCGTCCAGCATTGGGTTCTTTGGGTTTGGTAAATATTGAAAATACCGCAGCAATTTTAAGAGAGCATATTCCTCAAAATAATATCGAAGATTTAAATGTTCCACTAACCATAGCCGCTACAAATTTTAGTGAAGGTAAATTGGTTTATTTTAAAGAAGGCCCTTTAATTAGGGCAGTACAAGCATCGAGCTGTATACCTGGTGTTTTTAAACCGATAATGATTGGGCAACATATGTATGTAGACGGCGGTATTTTAAATAACTTTCCGGTCGAACCCTTATTAGAACATTGTGATTTCATTATTGGTTCCTCCTGCAACCATTTAAAACCCGTAAATAATATTACCAAAATATCGAGTTTAGTACAACGAGCGGGCATCATGTCTATTAACCATGACATGGAGCGAAAAGCTAAATTTTGCAACCTGATGATAGAACCTAAAGGAATGGGTGAAATTAGCACCTTTGACACGAAGAAAGCAGAAACTATTTATTGGCTAGCTTACGAGGAAGCCTTAAAAACGCTACAACAAAACGAAGGCATTAAGGAGCTGTTAGCTTAAACACTACTTTTTATAGTTAAGCGAAACCAATCTTTCGCCTTCTAAAACGGGTATGGCTTCACAAATATCTATTTTTAAACAAAATTGAACATCATCTTCAATATTGAGTTGCGCCAACCTGTGGCTGTGCGATGATTTATACAAATAAGCTCTTAAATCGGCCTGTGCCAACAAAAACATGTCTTCGGCGGCTACACAACTATCGTCAAAATGGTTGAAATTTTTACGTAATAAATTTACCACCGCTCCGGCAAACAAGGTGTCTTCTAAATTAAATTTATCTTTCCACCCAGCACAAAGCAACAATACGTTTTTGTCTTGCGAAATGAGCCAATTGCTCAATGCTGTTAAATTTAAAAATGAACCGATAACAACTTGATAAGCATTTTCTCTAGCCATGTGTAAAGCTTTTGTACCATTGGTTGTAGTTAGCACGATAGTTTTACCATTTACTTTTTCTTTGGTGTATGAAAAAGGAGAGTTTCCAAAATCGTAACCTTCTACCACCTCTCCATTGCGCTCGGCGGCCAATAAATAGCCACTATCAACAAAATTTAAGCAATCTTCTACCTGCGCTACCGGAATAATGGCCTTTGCACCATTGTCGATACCATAGGTGATAGAAGATGTAGCCCTCAGCACATCTATAACCACAACAATGCTATTGCTAATATCATAAAGATGTAACAGCGCCGGGGTTAGGCAAACTTCTATTTTTCGAGACATTTTTTTGAGATGTGAGATGTGAGATATGAGATATGAGATATAAGACAAGAATATACCATAGTGTAATATCTCAAATCTATTGTCTCAAATCTATTTATAAAAAGGAAACTTAACTACTTTAGCTTTTATCTTGTTATTTCTAATGTCGATAAAAATTTCTGTACCTTCTTTAGCAAAATCTTTCTTTACATAGCCCATACCAATGGCTTTTTGCAACGACGGCGATTGGGTTCCCGAAGTTACCGTACCAATAGTATTGCCTTCAGCATCAACAATTGGATAATCGTGGCGAGGAATACCTCTGTCAATCATTTCAAAACCAACTAGTTTTTGAGCAACTCCAGCTTCTTTTTGGGCCAACAAAGCATCGGCATTGGTAAATTTTTTAGTGAATTTAGTAATCCATCCTAAACCAGCCTCAATTGGCGAGGTAGTATCATTTATATCGTTTCCGTATAAGCAAAAGCCCATTTCTAAACGTAAAGTATCACGAGCACCTAAGCCAATTGGTTTAATGCCGTAAGCGGCACCCGCTTCAAAAATGGCATCCCAAATTTGATTTCCGTATTCATTTTCAAAATAAATTTCGAAACCACCTGCGCCAGTATAACCCGTTGCCGAAACCAAAACGTTTTCAACTCCTGCAAAAACACCTTTTTTAAAGGTGTAATATTCCATCGAGGCCAAGTCCATATCGGTTAAACTTTGCAAAGCATCCGCAGCTTTTGGCCCTTGAATGGCTAAAAGTGAAGTTTTATCAGAAATGTTATGCATTTTTACATTAGCCGTATTGAACTTTTGAATCCAATTCCAGTCTTTTTCAATATTAGAGGCATTAACTACCAACATGTACGATTTTTCGTCCATACGGTAAACCAATAAATCATCTACAATACCTCCGTTTTCGTTTGGTAAACAAGAATACTGCACCTTGCCATCGTATAATTTTGAGGCATCATTACTTGTTACACGCTGAATTAAATCCAAAGCGTTTTCGCCCTTCAAAATAAATTCGCCCATGTGGCTCACATCAAAAACGCCCACAGCATTACGTACTGTAGCGTGTTCGGCGTTAATGCCTTCGTACTGCACAGGCATGTTGTAACCTGCAAATGGCACCATTTTAGCGCCCAATGATATATGTTTTTCTGTTAATGCCGTATTTTTCATTACTATTTTTAAAATAATTGCTTGCAAAAATACTAAGAAATTAACAATGTTTTGTCTTTATTTTCAGCAAAAAAGAACCTAAAAATAGGTGTTTACTCTTGTTCAAAATTGATTTGTAGCTGGGGGTCGCTAACATTAAAAGTTTTTCGGTGAAAGGGCGACAACCCTAACTCTATGACCGCCTTACGATGGGAAATTGTTGGGTATCCTTTATTTTGGTGCCAATTGTAATGTGGATAGTCTTTTGCTAAGTTGGTCATGAACTCATCACGATGTGTTTTTGCCAAAATAGAAGCGGCTGCAATGTTTAAATATTTGCCATCTCCTTTTACAACACAGCTATGTGGTATTTGCGGATAAGCCTTGAAACGATTGCCGTCAATGCTCAAATATTCTGGTGTAATTGCAAGTTTTTGAATAGCACTGTGCATTGCTAAAAAAGAAGCGTTTAAAATGTTAATTCTATCTATTTCTTCGTGATCTACGGCGGCAACAGCCCAAGCTAAGGCTTGTTCTTCTATAATAGGTCTTAAAGCACTACGTTGTAGATGTGTTAATTTTTTAGAATCATTTAGTCCTTCTAGATAAAAATCTTTGGGCAAAATTACCGCAGCAGCAACTACAGGACCTGCCAAACAGCCTCTTCCAGCTTCGTCGCAGCCTGCTTCTATCAGCTCTATTTGGTAACAGTTTAATAGCACAATACAAAAATATTTATTCTAACATTTAGTTAACGATGATATTTACACATTAACGTTTTGCCCTTTTACATCAAAGGCATCGCGTAAACCTATGGCTAAAACATTAAAAGCATAAACGGTAAGCATAATGGCCAAACCTGGCAAAATAGCTAAATAAGCGGCATCCATGATAATGTAACCATAATGCTCTTTAATCATACTACCCCAACTGGGCATAGGTGGCTGTGCGCCAAAACCCAAAAAGCTTAATCCAGTTTCCAATAAAATTGCCGAAGCAAAATTAGCAGAAGCCACGACCAAAATAGGCCCAGCAATATTTGGCAAAATATGCTTAGCAATAGTTCGAGTAGTTGAAAAGCCTAAAGCCTTTGATGCTTCTACAAATTCTATTTCTTTTAAAGCCATCACCTGGCCACGCACTAAACGGGCAACATCAACCCAAGTTGATAGTCCGACGGCGATAAATATTTGCCAAAATCCCTTACCCAAGGCAAAAGAAATAGCAATCACTAACAATAAACTTGGCAACGACCAAATTACATTCATGAACCAACTAATGGCCGCATCGGTTTTACCGCCAAAATAACCAGCAACGGCACCTAAACTTACCCCAATAAAAAGCGAAATTAAAACAGCAACTAAACCAACTGATAGTGAAACCCTAATCCCCAAAATAAGCCTACTCAATAAATCTCTGCCATACATATCTGTGCCCAAATAAAAAGTTTGAGTATAGACATGATGCTGCTTAAAAATTTGTTCAATATTGGCAAGGTTGCTTTTTTGAGTACATTGAGCACATAACGAGGTCAGTGAATAAATTGTTTTTTCAGGCTGTTCATCGTCACCTATATATTTATTTACCTCTACAACATTTTTTGCTAAACGATAAGATGAAATTGGGATGCTTTTATATTCGGCTTCTTGCCCATAGATCATCTTGTCAAAACAACCTACTTGTTTAACTTTATTTTTGCTTATAATTAAAAAATCGAAAGTTCGGCCAGGTTTTTTATTGTTCAATTGCAAACGCATAGTATTGGCATAGGGCGTTTTATCGGGCGTAATTAAATAACCCAAAACACCAATGATTACAAGTAATAAAATAAAAATTAAACCGCCAAGTGCCAGCCTGTTTCGTTTAAAGCGTTTCCATATTTTTTGCGAAGGATTGTAATTGTTCATATGTTAATTAACCATGCGATCTTTCCAAGTGTATTTGCCGGCATTACCAGCCACACCAATGTAAACAATATATATGATATGTAGCAAACTTACCATTGGCAGCAACAGCAACAACAATCTTCGTTTAAAGAAATTGGTAATGTGA
>CANHHZ010000091.1 GCA_947460275.1 Sphingobacteriaceae bacterium
TTAAAAATATTTTGCTGCAAAAAATGGGAGATGATGAAGATTTATCCCAACGAATTAAAAACACCGATAGCTTTGATGTTAAAACATTAATCGCTTTTGTAATGGCTTATAACGCAGTTAAAAATTAAGTTTCTAAAACTACCTCGCCACGCAATCCATTACATGATCGTTTACCATGCCAACGGCTTGCATAAAAGCATAACAAATGGTGGTGCCAAAAAACTTAAAGCCTCGTTTTTTCATGTCTTTGGCAATCGCATCGGAGATTTCGGTGCGGGCAACAAATTCGCCTTTTTTAAAGTGGTTAATCATTGGCTTTTTATCGGGCATAAAGCCCCAAATGTAATTGGCAAAAGAGCCAAATTCTTTTTGCACACCCATAAATAACTTGGCGTTTTTAATGGCCGATTCGATTTTTAATCGATGGCGGATAATCCCTTCAAACTGTAATAAGCGTTCTACATCTGCCTCGGTAAGCTGGGCTACTTTTTGCACCTCAAAATCTAAAAATGCTTTTCTGTAACCTTCGCGGCGGCGCAAAATGGTGATCCAGCTTAACCCAGCCTGTGCACCTTCTAGTATCAAAAACTCAAAAAGCACTTTATCATCATACACAGATTTTCCCCATTCTTCGTCGTGGTATTTTACGTACAAAGGATCTGTTCCGCACCAATGGCAACGTTTTGAGTTGGGAGTTGAGAGTTGGGAGTTGGGAGTTTGCATAGTTGCTTACCTGTATGTTGCTTTAGTTAGTTGTTATGAGTTACCGTTCCGGCATAAGTTCGAAAATTACAAACTCTATTTTCCCAACTCACTACTGTTTAATTCCTCCCAAAACTCAACTGCTCTTCTGTAATGCGGAATCACTATAGAGCCGCCTACCAAGTTGGCTATCATAAAAATTTCGTTCATTTCATCGTTGGTAACGCCTTCGTTGTAGCATTTTTCGAGATGGTATTTAATGCAATCGTCGCAACGCAACACCATTGAAGCCACTAAACCCAGCATTTCTTTGGTTTTTACATTTAAAGCGCCATCAGCATAAGTAGTGGTGTCTAAAGCAAAAAAGCGTTTGATATTTGTATTTGCCGTTTCCATAATTCTATCGTTCATTTTTGTACGATAGCTGTTAAATTCTTCTACTAATTTTCCCATTTTTTTAGTGTTTAGTTGCCTTTTTGAATAAAGAACAAGGAGCAAAGAACAATGATTGGGCGTTTACCTAAAATTGCCTTCTTATATTTCCTTTATACTTGCTCTTTGTTCCTTTATCCTTGCTCCTTCTAAAGCTCATCTAAAGGATTCCAAAATACCTTTTTAAAATCTTTTATTTTATCGTTTTCTACAATTATGCCTTCCTTTTCCAACAGTTGTTGCATGCGTTCGGGAGAAGAAAAATGAAATTTCCCAGTAAGCAATCCGCTGCTGTTTACCACCCTATGTGCGGGCACTTTTGGATGTACGGCGTGCGAGTTGCTCATGGCATAACCTACCATACGAGCGCCGCCGCCGGTACCCAGAGCCTTTGCTATGGCGCCGTAAGAGGTTACCCTTCCTTTAGGTATCAGCCTAGCTATTTCAAAAACCTGCTCATAAAATGATGCTTCCATTTAACTAAAAGAAAATTGGATGTAATTGATGTTTTTATCGTGTTTTAAATAAATGCGCTCGTAATGTGTTTTGATGGATAAAACCTCGTCTGCAAACGCAGATTGGTACAAATGATTAGTGTTTTTATGCACTACCAACTTCAGTTCTTCAACCTTTTCGCAAGTATAATTGTACAAACCATCGTTATCTGTTTTTAAGTTTACTTTGCCTGCTTCGGTCAATAAAGTTCGGTATTTCTCTAAAAAACCAGGAAAAGTTAAACGCTTTTTCTCTCTGCTTAGCTGAGGTTGTGGATCGGCAAAAGTAATCCAAATTTCATCAATCTCTCCAGGTGCAAAATACTCTAAAATATCTTCAATTTGTATGCGCAAAAACGCCAAATTAGTTATTCCTTCTTCTATGCCTGTTTTAGCGCCACGCCAAATTCTATTTCCCTTTAAATCTACCCCAATAAAGTTTTTTTCAGGAAACAACTTGGCTAAGTTTACCGAATATTCTCCTTTGCCACAAGCAAGTTCCAATACAATAGGGTTGCTATTTTTAAAATGCTCGGCCGCCCATTTACCTTTCATTACTTTTCCAAGATGCAATTGATATACATTGGCGAAAGTGTCAATTTCTGAAAATTTTCTTAATTTATCTTTACCCACTTCGTTTTTCTATAAAACACAAAAGTAACATTTAATTGGCAATCAGACACGCTAAAATTACAGCCCCGACAAGATGATAATGAGCAAACTGACTAAAATTATTTTTTATTATCGCTAACGTTTATATCTTTGCTGAACACCTATAAATTTTAACTATATGACCTTAGTTCAACTAGAATACATTGTGGCCGTTGATACTTACAGAAGCTTTGTAAACGCAGCTGAAAAGTGTTTTGTTACGCAACCAACCTTAAGTATGCAAATACAAAAACTAGAGGAATTTTTGAACGTTAAAATTTTCGACAGAAGCAAACATCCAGTTATACCTACCGAAATTGGCAGTCAAATTATTGACCAGGCTCGTATAGTTTTACAAGAAAACAAAAAAATAAAAGAAATTATCAGCAGTCAGCAACAAGATATTGTTGGCGAATTACGCATTGGAATAATCCCAACCATCGCCCCTTATTTATTGCCCAAAGTAATAGCCGCCATGCTTGAAAAATATCCTGATTTAAAGCTTTTAATTTGGGAATATACCACAGAAGATATCATTAACCACTTAAAAAACGGTGTAATTGATTGTGGCATTTTAGCTACTCCATTAGTGGAGCCCAACATTACCGAAACCCCTTTATACTACGAAACTTTTGTAAGCTACATTAGCAAAAACAGTAAATTATATAAAAAGAAAGCTTTAGATGCCGACGACCTAGAGGATGAAAATATTTGGCTGCTAAATGAAGGGCATTGCATGCGTACACAAGTGCTAAACATATGCAGAAACACCAAAAACAACCGCTTGCAAGCCTTAACTTATAACACAGGTAGCGTTGAAACGTTGATAAGAATGGTTGACGTGAATGATGGCGCAACCTTATTGCCCGAGTTGGCATTGGCAGAATTGAGCGCAAAACAACTCAACAAGGTTCGTTATTTTAAAACGCCTGAACCCGTTCGCGAAATCAGTTTGGTTACCCATAAAAATTTCATTAAAAAAAGAATGTTAAATGCATTCCGTGAAGAAATATTAGCCATCATCCCTAAACAAATGAAACAGCGTAAGAAAAAAGAAATAATTGGCCTTTAATTGTTACCCATCTTTAAGCCTTCAATACCAACTACTTTTTCTTCTTCTTCGCCTTTTTTACGCTTCTTTTTCTTCTTTTCGGGGTCTATTCCGCTCAAGCGCTCTTCGGTAAGTTTATTAAATTCATCTACTTGCTCGCCTTTTAAAACCAGTTTTATGTTTTTATTGGTCTCGTTCTGAATACGGAAATATCTTGTCTCGTCTTCGTCTTTATAGGTTCCGGCTTGCTGTTTTTTATACAGATTTAATTGTTCTTTGGCTAAATCAAAGGCATAATTGTAAATAACGCTTCTTTGGGTAGGACTAAGCTTTAAGCGTTTGTCCATTTCCTCTATATTTTTTTTGGCCAACTCTTCGGTAGTAGGAACTTTTTGTGCCTTAACAGCACCAAGCAGCCCAATAACCAACGAAAGTATTAAAATCAACTTTTTCATAAGCGCAATTTATTAAAAATCTACATAAAAAATAAAGCCCGCTTAAATTAATAGGCGGGCTTTGCTTTGTAAACGCTATAAGGTTATAACGCTTTTTTATAAAGTTCTGACACAGCATCCCAATTTACTGCATTCCAAATGGCAGCTAAATAATCAGGGCGTCTGTTTTGATATTTTAAATAATAAGCATGTTCCCACACATCAACTCCAAAAATAGGCGTGCCTTTTACTTCGGCAACATCCATCAATGGATTATCTTGATTAGCGGTTGATGAAATCACCAATTTTTTATCGGTACCCACCGAAAGCCAAGCCCATCCAGAACCAAAGCGAGTTGCGCCAGCTTCTTGAATTTTAGTTTTAAAATCGGCAAAAGAACCAAAAGCTTCGTTGATAGCTTTTGCTAAATCGCCTGTTGGCTCTCCTCCTTTATTTGGACCTAAAATTCTCCAAAACAAAGAGTGATTGTAATGGCCACCGCCATTGTTACGTACAGCCATCGGAAATTTAGAAATATTTTTGATGATATCTTCAATATTTGCGGTCGCCTCTGGCTTGCCTTCTAATGCTTTGTTTAAGTTGGTAACATAAGCTTGGTGGTGTTTGCCATGGTGAATTTCCATGGTCATTTTATCGATATGCGGTTCTAATGCATCTGTTGCGTAGGTTAACGCAGGTAATTCAAAAGCCATAATTATATAGTTAAAGATTATAAAATGTTAATGTACAAATATAATGGAGAAAGGTTAATTTTTTTTCAAATGTATGTCAACTTATTTACGTTTATCTTGAAAGAAGTTGGTCATCAAAGCTCCGCATTCCTCACTTAGCACCCCTCCTTTTACTAACGTTTTAGGATGTAAAATGTTTTGATTTACAAGCGTATAGCCTCGTTTGGGTTCTTTTGCGCCATACACTATTCGACTAATTTGAGTCCAATAACTTGCGCCAGCACACATTACGCAGGGCTCTACAGTTACATACAGGGTACAATCTTTTAAATATTTACCGCCCAATGTTTGCGCCGCCGCAGTAAAGGCCTGCATTTCGGCGTGTGCAGTAACATCGTTCAATTGTTCGGTTAAGTTATGTCCTCGGCCAATAATTTTGCCCTGGCAAACCACAATTGCCCCAATCGGAATTTCATCTGCATCCATGGCGTTTTGGGCTTCGGCCAATGCCAAACGCATAAAATGCTCGTCGGCAGCGGCGGTATCTTGGGTATCTTCGAAATTGTAAAAACTCATTTTAAATTAATTTACTGCCATTTGGCACTTTTTTATCGATTGCAGTTAGCACAATATCGCCATTTACGTCGGCAAAACCTGTCACCAAAAATTCACTCATAAACTTGCCAATCTGCTTTTTAGAAAAATTGATTACGCCAACAATTTGTTTACCCAACAAATCTTCTTTAATGTAATGCTTGGTAATTTGTGCGCTGCTCATTTTAATGCCAAATTCGCCAAAATCAACTTTTACCTTGTAAGCAGGTTTTCGGGCTTCCGGAAAATCGAAAACTTCTAAAATTGTTCCTACCCTAAGCTCTACCTTTTCAAAATCAGGCCAAGATATTTCTTCCATTTTGTAAATTTAAGATTAAACCGCAAAGATTCGAAGTGCGCAAAGAATTATTTAGTTGAACGTTTACATTTAGGTTGAGCCCAATAACTCACAACTCGTAACTCACAACTTTTCTTACCTTTGCAACATGGTAGAAATTAAGCTAAAAAGAGGAAAAGAAAAAGCAGTTTTACAGCGTCATCCTTGGGTGTTTTCTGGGGCATTAGAAAAAATCAAAGGCTCGCCCGAAAATGGGGACGTAGTAAAAGTAACCAGTGCAAACAACGACTTTTTAGCTTACGGATATTACAACAATCAGTCGCGTGTAGCCGTTCGTTTGTTAGAATGGGATGAAAGCCAGCAGATTGATGAAAATTGGTATGCCCAAAAAATTAATCAAGCCATTGCATCAAGAGGGCATTTAAACACCAAAGACACCAACGCCTATCGGTTAATTTTTAGCGAAGCAGATTTTTTACCAGGTTTAATTGTAGACCAATATGCAGATTTTTTGTCTGTACAAATCTTAAGTACGGGAATAGAAAAAGCAAAGCCGATAATTATTTCGCTTTTGGTGAAGGCTTTACAACCCAAAGGGATTTTTGACCGCAGCGACGCTACCGCACGCACCCACGAAGGAATTACCGCCGAGAACGGATTGCTTTGGGGAGAGGCTCCTGCTGCTTTTATCGCCGTAAAAGAAAACGGAATTACTTACCATATTAATATTGCTGAGGGACAAAAATCGGGATTTTACTGCGACCAACGCGATAATAGAAGGCTTTTGGCAAGCTACGCCAAAGGCAAAACCGTTTTAGATTGTTTTAGCTATAGCGGCGGATTTACCTTAAATGCACTTGCCGAAGGCGCCAAGGCGGTAACTAGTGTTGATAGTTCTGCATTAGCCATTGAAACTTTAAAACAGAACATCACTTTAAACAAGTTCGAAAAAAAGAAGGCTAACGCCATACAATCTGATGTAAACAAGCAATTGAGAGCCTTTAAAGAAGAAGGCAAAAAGTTCGACATCGTAGTTTTAGATCCGCCAAAATATGCCCCATCTCGATCGGCTTTAGATAGGGCGGCAAGAGCCTACAAAGATTTAAACCGTTTGGGCTTGCTGCTTTTAGAAAGCGGAGGTTTATTGGCTACCTTTTCGTGCTCGGGTGCGGTAGATATCGAAACTTTTAAGCAAATTATAGCTTGGGCAGCGCTTGATGCTGGCAAAGAAGTACAGGTTATCAAACAATTTTCTCAACCCGAAGATCATCCGGTGCGCTTGTCGTTTCCAGAAGGAGAATACTTAAAAGGTTTGTTGGTTAGGGTGCTATAAAATTTATTGCTCCTCCCTAAAGTACACTTTATAATAATTCATAGATTTATTATCATCGAAACCTTTTTCTATCAACTCTTTGTTGCCGTGTATGTAGATATGGAAATTTTTATCGAGCTTTAAAATGCTTTTAAAGGCCTTAGCCTGTTTTTTAACAGCAGCATCCGAAATATCAAAACTATCGGAAATTTGAGTGTCAAATTCTTCTTCATAGCTTTTTTTGTAGCTTTTAAAGGATTCTATTCCTTCTTTATTGGCAATAACTTCGTTGGCAAACTCGTTTATATCAAAGCTTTCTTTTTCTTTAAAATATTTCATCGAACGGTTTAGCAAATCGATTTTATCCGTTTTAGAAACCTCAAAATCTTCGTCCAATTTTTGGGTAACAAAGTTTTTGTAAACACCTAACACGTTTTGCGTTTGGTTGTAACTATCGTTTCTTATTTTAAGTTTTAAAAACTCATCTTTCCAATAAACCGCCTCTGTACTACGGTTGGTTTGGTCTATTACCGCTACTTTAAATCCCTCTTCTTTTTCGGTATTAAAAATTAAGCAGCCTTTATCTAGCTTGCTAATGTTGATGGCTTCTTGCTCGTAACTTAACTCAAATCCATCTTTTTGCGGATAAACTTTGAGGTAACTTTCTTTGGTTTCTGATTTAAAAATACCAATCGCATCGTGCAAATCGCCCTCAATTTGTACATTTTCGAAATAAGCCACATATAGCTCTCCCGATTTAATTTTAGGGTGATTGGAAATTTCGTATAAATAGGTAGCCAATTGCCTAGTGTTTTGGTGGAACAAGCTTCCATCCTTAAAAATTTCGTTTGCAAAATGATAAACCTCATTTAAACTAAGGTCGTTGTTGGGATGCATGAAACGATAAATTTCATTCACTTTTTCATAAGGAAGCAGAAAATATTGCAATAAAAGCTGTTTGAGCATTTCGTCTTCTATCTGCAGCGAATTTTCAGACAAAACGTAAAATTCATCTTGCAATTTATTTCCAATTCTGTGGATAGAAAGCTCGGCCAAATTGGCTTCAGAAAAAGTTATCATATTAATATTTTGAACCGCAAAGAAACGAAGATTTTAACAAAAAAGGCCATCGTTTTAAGATAGCCTTGATATATTTAGCGTTGTTCGGTTTCTTCATGCGGCGTATTGCGCAGCTTAACCGGTTTTTTCTTGTTCTTGCTCATTTTTAGGTTAAGCATCTCTACCAAAATGGAAAAGGCCATAGCAAAATAAATGTAACCTTTTGGTATGTGTTGGTCAAAACCTTCGGCCAA
>CANHHZ010000092.1 GCA_947460275.1 Sphingobacteriaceae bacterium
CACACAAATGTATTTGGTGGTATTTTAGTAGCTACAACTTTATTTTTAGGCTGTGTAGGAAGTCAGTTGGGTAAAAATAATGGCAATGAATTTAGAAATGGGATGGTGGTTACCGCAAATCCCATCGCTTCCGAAGTTGGTGTAGAAATCCTCAAAAAAGGCGGTAATGCAGTTGATGCGGCAGTAGCTGTAGAATTTGCATTGGCAGTTGTGTATCCTAACGCTGGCAATATTGGTGGGGGCGGTTTTATGGTTTATCGCTCTGCAAAAGGCGAAGCCAACACCTTAGATTTTAGAGAAAAAGCAGCCTCTGGTGCTTCAAGAAATATGTATTTGGATGCTCAGGGAAATCCAATAGTCGAAAAAAGTTTATATGGGCAATTGGCTGCGGGCGTTCCTGGCTCGGTGGCCGGAATGGTAGCAGCGCATCAAAAATATGGTAAATTAAAGTGGGAAGACTTGGTGGCTCCGGCTTTAAAGTTGGCCGAAAATGGTTTTAAAATCACAGCCCGTCAGGCCCGCGAGCTCAATGGGATGAAAGCTACTTTTGTGAAACTAAATCCGCTTGGAACTGCACTGGTAAAAAATGAAAAATGGGCTGAAGGCGATTTGTTAATTCAAACCGAATTGGCCAATACATTTAAGCTTATCCAAACGCTTGGGTTAAAAGGCTTTTATGAAGGCGAAGTTGCTGAGGCTATCGTAGCCGAAATGAAACGTGGTGGTGGCATTATTACCAAAGAAGATTTGAAAGCTTACAAAGCAATTTGGCGTAAACCCATTACTGGTCAGTATCGGGGATATGATATTGTTACCATGCCTCCTCCATCGAGCGGTGGCATTGCCTTGGTCCAATTGTTAAAATCTGTAGCGCCTTATCCACTTGCCAAATGGGGGTTCAACAGCGACTCAACCGTGCAGGTAATTGTAGAGGCCGAACGTAGAGTTTATGCAGATAGGGCAGCACACTTAGGAGATGCTGATTTTTATCCGGTTCCTCAAAAACAACTGACCGACGATGCTTATATCAAACAAAGAATGAGTACCTTCAATTGGCAAAAAGCAAGCTTGAGCAGCGAAATAGACGCAGGCCAAATTGCACCAGCTGAACACGAAGAAACTACACATTTTTCTATCGTAGACAGAGAAGGAAACGCTGTGGCCATTACCACTACCTTAAATGGGTCTTATGGCGCAGCCGTGGTGGTAAAAGGTGCTGGTTTTTTATTGAACAACGAAATGGACGATTTTTCGGTAAAACCCGGTGCACCAAACATGTATGGTTTGGTAGGTGGCGAAGCCAATGCAATTGCACCGCATAAAAGAATGCTCAGTTCGATGACGCCCGCCATCCTCTCTAAAAATGGCGACCTTTTTATGGTGGTAGGTACGCCAGGTGGGTCAACAATCATCACTTCAGTTTTTCAAACCATTTTAAATGTAGTCGATTTTAATCAATCTATGCAGGCTGCCGTTACCTCAAAAAGATTTCATCACCAATGGTTGCCCGATCAAATTGACATAGAAGAAAAGGCGATAGATAGTTTGGCGCTCGAAAAATTAAAAAGCAAAGGTTATAAAATTAATCCTCGCGGCCCAATTGGAAGGGTAGATGCCATTTTGAAAACAAAATGGGGCTATTATCAAGGTGGTGCCGATCCGCGTGGGGATGATAAGGCCATAGGATGGTAGTGGATTTGTAATTTTTTGATCTATTTTTTCGTAAGTTTAAACCACAAAAAATAATTCTGAAATGCGAAAAATATACCTCACCGTATGCATCATTGCGCTAATTGTTAGTGCAGCTAAAAGCCAAAGCAACGAAGCGAGCCTCATTAGTCCGTTGATTAACCAATATCAATCCGACGAAACTATGCTCAATCGCAAATATAGTTTAAAGCGTAGCGACGAATATTTTAAGCGTATGCAACGCTTTTATACCGAGTGGATGAAACAATTAAAGGCGGTTTCTTTTGCCCAGCTTTCGGTAAACGAACGGGTTGATTATCTCTTACTGAAACGCGACATCGACGCAGATATGTCTGCCCTAAAACAAGCGCAGCTCACTTTTCAAAATACAAAGTTTGCACTTCCTTTTGCCCAAATTGTTCTAGAATTTGAACAAAAAAGACGTGTAGGTGCGCAACAAAATGGTCCTCAAACTGCCCAAATTTTCGAACAATTAACGGCCGCTGTTCAAGCCACTACAAATGCACTTCAACAAAAAGCTTTACAACTTAATCCCGAACAAGCAAATTGGGCGCAGCAAACAGTTACGCAATACCTCGGTGCATTTACCGAAGCCTATAAATTTTACGAAGGCTACGATCCACAATTTACCAAAGCCACTAAAAATACCTATCCACAAGCGGTGCAAGCTTTAAAAACCTATGCCTCGCTCCTCGAAAAAGCGGCTCAACCATTTGCAGCTAAAGATGATGGAACAGGAATAATTGGTAATCCTATT
This sequence comes from Sphingobacteriaceae bacterium, assembly GCA_947460275.1. Taxonomy (GTDB): domain Bacteria; phylum Bacteroidota; class Bacteroidia; order Sphingobacteriales; family Sphingobacteriaceae; genus Pedobacter. The sequence goes on from CANHHZ010000092.1 coordinate 2,468, forward strand.
GGCGAAAATGCGTTTAATAACCTTTTGCAATATGAAATGATTGCTTACACACCGGCACAAATTGAAGCTATTGCTAAAAAGGAGTTTGCCTGGTGCGATGCACAAATGCTCAAGGCATCGCAAGAAATGGGCTTTGGCAACGATTGGAAAAAAGCATTAGAAAAGGTGAAAAATGATTACCCTGAATTGGGTAAACAACCCGAATTTGTTTATCAATTAGCGAATGAAGCGATCGATTTTGTAGAACAGAACAAATTAATTATTGTGCCACAATTGGCCAAAGAGGGATGGCGCATGCGAATGCTAACCCCTCAAGAACAACTTTTTGCCCCTTTCTTTTTAGGTGGAGAGTCGGTTTTGATTGCTTATCCCACCGAAGACATGAGCGATGAGGCTAAAATGATGACCTTAAGAGGAAACAACAAGCATTTTTCAAGGGCGGTTGTTTTTCACGAGCTTATCCCAGGCCACAACTTACAATATTTTATGCAAAGCAGATACAAGCCTTACCGCAAGGTTTTTGGCTCGCCATTTTGGACAGAAGGATGGTCGTTGTATTGGGAAATGCTACTCTGGGACACCAATTTTGCTAAAACCCCTGAAGACAAAATTGGGATGTTGTTTTGGCGCATGCACCGTTGTGCACGAATTATTTTTTCTATGAACTACCATCTAGGCAAATGGACACCTAAACAATGCATAGACTTTTTGGTCGACCGCGTTGGTTTTGAACGGGCAAATGCAGAGGCCGAAGTTCGTCGTTCTTTTACTGGCGGATATGGCCCTTTATATCAAATTGGGTATATGCTTGGGGGTTTACAGTTTAGAGCGCTGCATAAAGAATTGGTTGAAAGTGGTAAAATGACAAACATTCAATTTCACGATAGGATTTTGAAAGAAAATAATATGCCCGTAGAAATGGTAAGAGCCTTACTTATCAATCAGCCCTTGCCCGAAAATTTTACTACACAATGGAAGTTTGCTGGTCAGCTAAACTAACCTCGGCATTGCTTTGCGTTCAAGGTGTTGTATAGAATAGTAAACAGCTTTTAAATTTCTTTAAAATAAAATCTGAAGATTATACGTTTAAAGCAATAAGAACACCCATAGATTTATTTAGACTTTTTTGGTATGGCTATTGATTGAGTAAGTTGTCGACTTTAGACAATCAAAATGTAAATACTATGAAAGCAAATTTCTTTAAAATTTTACCAGTCGCAATTGCTGGTGTATTTTTTGGCCATGGGGCACTTGCCCAAACGCCTACAACAACTTCAACCGATTTCAAATCGTGGTCCATTGGTTTAAATGCAGGCGCACTTACGCCTTTATCACCACTAGGTGGAAAAAATGATTTTAGCAAAAACAAAACAAGTTTGGGCTATGGTTTGTACATCAAAAAGCAAATTACTTCTTCTTTTTCTTTGCGCCTGGATGGGGTAAGAGGAAAATTAAAAGGCGACAATTCCAAGCCTTATGAAAGCGGTACGGTCAACACTGGCACTGTTTCTGCCTTCGACACCCAATTGGAATACGCAGGAAGCTTAAACGCTGTGCTAAATATGCTCAATATTGACATGTTTAGAAAAGAAAATACCCTACAACTCTACGTTTCTGCAGGAGCGGGATTAGCTGGTTATAAGCCCACCGTAACCACAGCAACGGGAACGAGTGCTTACGCTGCCGGAAAAATGATCAACGAATTGATTATTCCAGTAGGTTTAGGTGCTAAATTTAGAATCTCAGATGATGTGAATTTCGATTTAGGATGGACAATCAACTTCCTTGATGGAGATAATATTGATGGGGTTTATAAAAATGGCAATGATAAATTTAATTATGGCTATGCCGGTCTAGAATTTGTTTTAGGCAAAGGTAAACAGCTGGCTTTCCACAATCCGGTAGCAGCCACTTATGAAGAGGCATTGGCGGCTAAAAATATAGCCAATAGCTTACGCTCGGATATAGATGCACAAAAAGCTGAAAACGGCCGATTGCGCTCGGAAATGAGCAACTTGTTAAAAGACAGTGATGGCGATGGCGTAGCTGATAAGCTAGACAAATGCCCTGGAACGCCTAGCGGCACCGTGGTAGATGGTTCGGGTTGCCCATTAAAAGTACCTGCACCACAAATTACCGAAAGGGTAATTGTTACAGAGGCCGACCGTAAAGTAGTGGCCGAAGCCATTAAAAATTTAGAGTTTGATTTTGGTAAAGCAACTATACGCTCTAAATCTTATGCCACATTAAACAGAGTTGCCGCTTTATTGATGGAAAAGAACTTCAGTCTAAAATTAGCCGGTCATACCGATAGTAAAGGTTCAGATGCTTTGAACTTGGGTTTGTCAAAAGACAGAGCCGAATCAGTAAAAGCGTATTTGGTTTCTCAAGGTGCAAATGCAAGTAGAATAGAAGCAATTGGTTACGGCGAAAGTCAGCCCATTGCAACCAATACCACCGAAAATGGCCGTCAACAAAACCGAAGAGTAGAATTTACTTTATATTAATTAATTTTCAATCCCCAATGAAAAGCGTTTCGGGTCATCGAAACGCTTTTTTTGTGCCTAATTTTAGCATAAATTATTTTTTGTTTTATACTTGTATTATAAATTATAAAAGCATAAATTTGTTATGCAAGCATAGCAATAAATGAAACAAAAAGAAACTTTAGATTACTTTTTAAAAGTAGTTTGGCAAAATGTATCGAACACGTACAATCAAATTGCAGCTGGATTTGGTATTACTCAGGCAATTGGTTACGTGCTCATTAACATAGAGGCCGATGGTACTGCCGTTTCGGCCTTGGCAGCTTTGTTAGGTGTAAAGGCAACTAGCTTATCTCGGATGCTAAACAATATGGAAGAATCGGGCTTGATCTACAGAGCAACTTCTACTGGTGATAAACGCTCGGTAAAGGTTTTTTTAACACCATTTGGTATCGAAAAACGAAAGTTAGCACGTAACGTAGTCATTTCATTTAATGAGTATTTAAACAAGCACTTAAACGTTAAAGAAAAAGACCAGCTCATCTCCACCTTAGAAAAGGTAAATCAATTGACATTGGCTTATACACCTATAAAAAATCATGATGAACAAAAGAATAAATAAAGTTGCAGTACTGGGTTCGGGCATTATGGGTTCTCGAATTGCCTGCCATTTTGCAAATATTGGCGTAGAAGTTTTGCTTTTAGACATTGCCCCAAAAGAACTTAACGAGCAAGAACAAGCAAAAGGATTGGCATTAAATCATCCGGCAGTAAAAAACAGAATTGTAAATACGGCCTTACAAACGGCAATCAAAACAAATCCTTCACCCATTTACACCAAAAGTGTTTTAAACAAAATTACAACCGGAAATTTTGAAGATGACATGCCCAAAATTGCCAATTACGATTGGATAATTGAGGTTGTTGTAGAAAATTTAGGCATTAAGCAAAAAGTGTTTGAGCAGGTAGAACAATACCGCAAACCGGGTACTTTGGTTTCCTCAAACACCTCGGGCATACCCATTCATCTAATGGCCGATGGTCGAAGCGAAGATTTTAAAGCTAATTTTTGTGGTACGCACTTTTTCAATCCGCCACGCTATTTAAGGCTACTAGAAATTATTCCAACCCCACATACCAAACCTGAACTGGTAGATTTTTTCATGCACTATGGCGATAAATTTTTAGGCAAAACCACCGTTTTGTGTAAAGATACCCCCGCATTTATTGCAAACAGGGTTGGTGTTTATGCTATCATGGCGCTGTTGCACTTGGTAGAGAAAATGGAGCTCACCATAGAGGAAGTAGATAAATTTACCGGTCCAGCCTTGGGTCGACCAAAATCGGCCACCTTTCGCACCACCGACGTAGTAGGCTTAGATACCATGATTAAAGTGGCCAAAGGCTTGTACGACAATTGCCCTGAAGATAAAGCGCACGATTTGTTTAAACTTCCGGCATACGTGCAAAAAATGGAAGAAAACAACTGGCTGGGCGATAAAACTAAGCAAGGTTTTTACAAAAAAACAAAAACTGCCGAAGGGAAAACGGAAATTTTGGCCCTCGATTTAAAGACGCTCGACTACCGTCCGCAGCAAAAAGTGAAATCGGCTACGCTAGAACTTACCAAAAGCATAGAAAATGTAAAAGACCGAATGAAGGTTTTTGCCGCCGGAAAAGACAAAGCTGGCGAACTCTTTAGAGCTTCGTTTTTTGGCTTGTTCGAATATGTGTCAGACCGCATACCCGAAATAGCCGACGAGCTGTACCGCATAGACGACGCCATGCGTGCTGGTTTTGGTTGGGATTTAGGTCCTTTTGAAGTTTGGGATGCCGTTGGCTTGGTCGATGCTGTTGAGGGAATGAAAAAATATGGGCACAAGCCTGCAGCTTGGGTAACCGAAATGCTTGCGGCTGGCCACACTTCGTTTTATAAAGTGGAGGATGGATTAAAAAAATATTATGATATCCCTTCAAAAAGTTACAAAGCTATTCCAGGTGCAGATAATTTTATCATCTTGGATAACTTACGTGCCAATAAAGTGTTGTTTAAAAATGCTGGTGCATCGATTATAGACCTGGGCGATGGAATTTTAAACGTAGAGTTTCACTCTAAAATGAATACCATTGGTGGCGATACCTTATCGGCCATAAACAAGGCGATAGATATGGCCGAAAAAGATTACCGTGGCGTAGTTATTGGCAACGATGGAGCCAACTTTTCGGCTGGTGCCAACGTAGGTATGATTTTTATGATGGCCGTAGAGCAAGAATGGGAAGAGCTGAACATGGCCGTAAAAATGTTCCAAAACACGTCAATGCGCATTCGTTATTCTTCAATTCCAGTTGTCGTTGCGCCTCATAACCTCACACTTGGTGGTGGCTGCGAGTTTAGCTTACATGCCGACCATGTGCAGCTTAATGCCGAAACGTACATGGGCTTGGTAGAGTTTGGCGTAGGTGTAATACCTGGTGGCGGCGGCACCAAAGAGTTCGCCCTACGTGCATCAGACGAGTACCGCGACGACCAAATTGTGCAAAATGCGCTTAAAAATCGCTTTTTAACCATAGGTATGGCCAAAGTTTCTACCTCGGGCTTAGAAGCGCTTGAATTGGGTTATTTAATGCCAGGCAAATATGCCATTAGCATGAACAGAAGTAGGTTAATTGCCGATGCCAAAGCCAAAGCCATTGAGTTGGCCGACGCAGGTTATACCAAACCCGTACAGCGCAACAACATCAAAGTATTGGGCAAGCAAGGTTTGGGTATTGTTTATGCAGGTGCAAACACCATGTTTTCGGGTGGTTATATCTCGGAGCACGACAAAAAAATATCAGAAAAACTAGGTTATGTGATGTGCGGCGGCGATTTATCATCACCAACAGAAGTAACCGAACAATATTTATTGGATTTAGAACGCGAAGCTTTTTTATCGCTCTGCGGAGAAAGAAAATCGTTAGAAAGAATACAATCGATAGTGACCAAAGGAAAACCGTTGAGGAATTAA
>CANHHZ010000093.1 GCA_947460275.1 Sphingobacteriaceae bacterium
ACATACAACTTTAAACTTTAAACTTTTTACCTATATTTGCTTAATCCTTCTTACATGCAGAAAAGAACCTTATTAAGCGGCAAGAAATTTCAAATCACAATTAAAAGACTTTGTCAACAATTAATTGAGAACCATACCGATTTTTCTAACACTGTTTTAATTGGTATTCAGCCTAGAGGCACTTATTTTGCAGACCGCGTACACCAAGAACTTTCCGAAATTTTAAAACAAAAAACCATTAAAAAGGGCAATTTAGACATTACTTTTTATAGGGATGATTTTAGAAGAAAAGACAGTTTAGTTACCGCAAGTAGCAACACCATAGATTTTATTATCGAAGGAAAAAAAGTAATTCTTATTGATGATGTTTTGTGGACCGGAAGAACCATTCGTGCAGCTATGGACGCATTATTGGCTTACGGACGCCCTGAAAAAGTAGAGTTAATGGTGTTAATAGACCGAAGATTTTCGAGGCATTTACCCATTGAGCCTAATTATATTGGACAACAAGTAGATTGTATCGACGCTCAAAAAGTTAAAGTAAGCTGGGCAGAACATGAAGGCGAAGACAAAGTAATTTTATTATCAGATAAAAAGCAATAAAAAAATGGCTGCAGACAACTTATCAACCCGACATCTTTTAGGCATTAAAGACATCAACCTGAATGATATTGAATTGATTTTTGAAACTGCCGACAATTTCAAAGACGTTATCAATCGCCCCATTAAAAAAGTGCCTTCTTTGAGAGACATTACCATTGCTAATATATTTTTCGAAAATTCTACCCGAACTAAACTTTCATTCGAACTTGCCGAAAAAAGACTATCTGCCGATGTAGTTAATTTTGCAGCGTCATCTTCTTCAGTAAGCAAAGGGGAAACTTTAATAGACACGGTAAATAACATCTTGGCCATGAAAGTAGACATGGTAGTGATGAGACATCCATATGCTGGAGCAGGTGTTTTTTTAAGCAAGCACATTAACGCACAAATCGTAAATGCAGGCGACGGAGCACACGAACATCCAACACAAGCACTACTAGACGCCTATTCTATACGCCAAAAATTAGGTGACGTAGGGGGCAAAAAAGTGGTTATCGTTGGCGATATTTTACACTCTCGTGTAGCCATTTCAAATATTCTTTGCTTACAAAAATTGGGCGCCGAAGTTATGGTTTGCGGACCAACTACCTTAATTCCAAAACACATTGCATCTCTAGGCGTAAAAGTTGAACACGATCTGAAAAAAGCTTTAAATTGGTGCGATGTAGCAAATATGCTCCGTATTCAATTAGAAAGGCAAGATATCAAATATTTCCCCTCACAAAGAGAATACGCCATGATGTATGGCTTAAATAAAGAAGTACTTGACAATTTAGATAAAGAAATTATTGTGATGCATCCGGGCCCTATCAATCGTGGCGTAGAAATAACAAGCGATGTGGCCGACAGCAAGCAATCTATTATTTTAGAACAGGTAGAAAATGGTGTTGCCGTACGTATGGCAGTCCTTTACCTCTTAGCAAGCCAAAAATAACACTACTTTTTTGTAGTTAGTTGAGCTGCTTCTTATACATTTTTTTGCAAAAAACACGTTTAATCAATTGCATTACCAACATATGTTGATTACTTATCTTGGCAGCTGCAAAAACTTGTCATACCTTAGTATAACTATAACCATACCCTATGTATAAAAAATACGTTTTATTTTCTCTTTTATTTACTGGCATTACGAGTACCAGTTTAGCTCAAGTTAGCCCTACAGTAAAACTGAATAAAAATTATCAAACAGGTTTAGAGCTGTTGCAAAATGAAAAATATGCTGCTGCCGCTCAACAGTTTAAAGTGGTTGAACAAAGTCGTAGCAAAAGCAGTACGCAACAAGAAAGCAACGCAGAACTGTCGCTTATTAAAGAAAATGCAAAATTTTATACTGCTGTTTGTGCACTTGAGTTGAGCAACGAAGATGCCGAAAATCTCTTTTTAGCGTTTATTAGAGAGTATCCTTTAAACCCAAATACCAAATTGGCCTATTTTTATATGGGCAAATCGTATTTTGAAAAAAATGATTATACAAAAGCTTTAACATGGTTTGAAAAAGCCGACCCTAACTCACTTTCACAAAAACAACGTTTAGAATATCAATTTAAACAAGGATATGCCTATTTCGAATTAAAAGATTTCGAAAAATCAGAACCATTGTTAGAAATCGTAAAAAAAGAAAATTCGCCTTTTAAAGAAAGTGCAACTTATTATTTCGCTTACATCAATTACCTTAATAAAGAATACAAAACGGCGTTGGCCAACTTCGAAAAGCTAAAGGGCTCACCTACTTACGAAGCCAGCTACCCTTATTATATCACTTCGATGTATTATTTAGACGAACGTTATGATGATGTAATAGATTATGCCATACCGGCAATGGCAAAAACAAAACAAAAGTTTGAACCCGAAATGCTGAGCTTGATTGCCGCATCTTATTTTGCAAAATCTGAATTTAAAAATGCTGAAAAGTATTTTGCAGAATTTTATACCAAAGACAAGCAAGAAACAAAAAACAACCTTTTTATTTACCAATATGGTTACACCTTGTTCCAAAATAGCAAATATAAAGAGTCAGTTGCTATATTAGAAAAACTTAACAAAGACGACATTTACCTGCAAAATGGGATGTACACTTTAGGTAAATCAGCACTAAAACTAAACAACAAAGAAAAAGCCCGTAGCGCATTTTTTAGGGCCTCTAGATTAGACTTCGACACAAACATACAAGAAGAAGCTTGGTTAACTTATGCCAAATTAAGCTACGAACTAGAGTTTAACCAACAAGCGCTTGAGGCCACTCAAAACTTTTTAAAACTTTTCCCTAATTCAAAAAAACTCAACGAAGCAAAAACTTTACTAGGCGAAATCTTATTGACAAGCAAAAACTACCAAGCTGCAATTGATATCTTAGAACAAATACAAGACAAAACTACTGAAGCCAAAGAAGCTTATCAAAAAGTAACCTATTTTAGGGGATTGGAATTTTATAACGAAAGAGCTTTTCCTAATTCGATATCAATGTTCTTGCGTTCAGCTAATTTCATCGAAGACAAAGAAGTACATGCATTAAGCACGTATTGGATGGCAGAAGCTATGTATGAACTGCGCAAATACGGCGAAGCCGTTAGAACTTTCGAAAAGTTTTTAGGTTTGTCAGAAGCTAAAAGAACCGAAGTATACAATTTTGCTAACTACGCCTTGGGCTATGCAGCTTTTGAAGATGAGAAATACAGTAAAGCAGCAACTTATTTCGAACGTTTTGTAGAGGGTGACGACAAAGACTCAAAAACAATAAATGATGCCACCCTACGTTTAGCCGACGCTTACTTTGTGAATAAGAATTACAGCGAAGCTATGATCAACTATAATAAAATCATCAACAAACAGTTGATAGGTGAAGATTATGCATTATTTCAACGTGGCATGATCCAAGGTTTACAAAAACAAGACGACAACAAAATTGGAACCATGGAAAGCCTGCTAAAAAAATTTCCTAACTCTAATTATGCGGATGATGCAGGTTTCGAAATGGCATATACCTACTTTAACAAAGGCGAATTTGACCGTTCTAAGTCGGATTTGGTCGACTTAGTAGCTAAATATTCACGCAGCAGTTACGTTCCTCGTGCTTTAGTAACCATTGGTTTGGTGCAATTTAACCAAGATCAAGACGATGCAGCACTAGAATCATTTAAAAAAGTAATCCAAGAATATCCTAGCCTCCCCGAAGCCAAACAAGCTTTGGAATCTATCAAAAATATATATGTAGACCGTGGAGATGCAAATGGCTTTATGGCTTATGCCGCCACAACCCCAATTGGCAATTTTTCTCAAAGCGAACAAGACAATTTTATGTTTCAAGCGGCTAACAACCTCTATGTAAAAGGCGACGCAAAAGGAACCATTGAGGCCGTAAATGCATATTTCGATAAATTTTCTAAACCAATACACAACAAAGAAGCTAAATTTATCAGAGCAGAATCGCTTGTAAAAGTTGGTCGTTCGGCCGATGCCGTAGCTGATTACGACTATATCTTAAACGATTGGACCAGTGATTACACCGAACGCTCGTTGATGAGTGTTTCTAAAATGTTAATGGACGAGAAAAAATATAATGAGGCTGTTGTGTACTTGAAAAGATTAGAAACTACTTCGGATTATAAAGCCAATTATACTTATGCCATTAATAATTTATTGAAAGCTTACGATGGACTAAGCATGCCAGATGATATGCTTAAATATTCAGCAATCATAAAAAATTCAGATAAAGCCTCAGAAGAGGAAAAAAACAGTTCAGATTTGTTTGCCGGTAAAGCGTTATTGTTAAAAGCAGATACTGTGCAAGCCATTAAATCTTTTAATAATGTAGTGGCAAAAACTAAAACTTTAGCTGCTGCCGAAGCCAAATACAATATTGCAGCTTTACAATTTGCCAAAGGCGATTTTAAAAACTCCCAAAAAACATGCTTCGATTTGATCAATAACATGCCATCTTATGATTATTGGGTAGCCAAAGCTTTCATTTTATTGGCTGATAATTATTTAGCCTTAAAAGATAAATTGCAAGCTAAAAGCACATTATTGAGCATCATCGATAATTATGAAGGGAAAGACGATATTGTTCCTACTGCCAAGGAAAAATTAGCTAAAATAAACTAATAACATCAGAATGAAACTACATAAAACCCTATATACTTCGTTAATTTTATTAAGTGCTGTTTCTTTAACTAAGGGCCAAGAGGTGAAAAACCAAGAAAAAGAAAAAGTTGTTAGCGAGGAAATCGAAATTATCAGACCTTATAAACCTGTGTTGGCCGAAGCATTTAAGTTAAGAAGGAGCCCTGATTTGGAGAACATCAAAACTTACCGTGCTAAGTTTAATTATAACATTAACGACCGTAAGCTCGAACTTAATTCTGATATTCAAAAACTTCAAGCCCAACAATTGGTCCAACAAAAACAAGCAGAGCTTGTAAACAATTACGTAAAAGGTGGCGTAGGCTCTTTGGGAACTTTATTGGCCGAAGCCTACATTGCAACAGGCAAAGATCAAGCTTTACAAGCAGCCGGATTTTTCAGGCATTTTAGCCAAGAAGGAAAACTGAACAAACAAAATGAAAATTTTCAGCAGTTTAGCGCCTTTGGCCGGAGCATTGGAGATAAAGCAACTTTAAACGGACGGGTAAACTACGAACGCCATGGCTTATATTTTTATGGTATTGATGAAGCAAACCCTACGCTAAATCCTAATCCAGAAAAGCAAGCGCTTAATTTTTTTGAATTAGAAGGAGAAGTCATTAATAAATTTACCCCTAATGAAAATGCATTAAACTATACCTTAAAAGCTAATGTTTATTTTTTTAAAGATAATTTTGAAGCTAAAGAACAAGCCCTAGCCTTAACTGCTTACCTCAACAAAAGATTTAAAAACTTTAACACGGGCTTGGCAGCAAATGCCGAATTTGGTAGCTCAAAAGACGCACTTACAAGCGTGGGCAACAACATATTGCGTTTAAACCCATACCTTAGATTACAAACCAATGGCGTAAATATTACCGCCGGAATTAACATTACGCAAGAATTTGGACAATTTTCTCGCAGTAAAATATTTCCAAAAGTTACTGCCGACTTTACCTTAATCCCAGAGTTTCTACAACTATTTGGCGAAATAAAAGGCGATGTGAACAGAAACACATTGAAAGATTTTACAGACGAAAACCCATTTTTAAATAGCAATATCAATATTCAAAACACCGTAGAAAAACTAAGTATAAGTGGAGGAGTTAAAGGAAATGGCGGACCAGGCTTTGGCTATAAAGCAAGATTTTACAGTAAAAAAATTGTAGATATGCCATTATTCGTTAACAACTTTAACACTTTTAATAAGTTCGATGTGATTTATGATAATGGCACGATGAAATTATTAGGTATAGAAGGTGAAATCGCTGTTCAAATCAGCGATGAACTCAAATGGACAGGAAAATTAAATATCGAGGACTATAAACCAGCATCAGAACAAGCAAGTTTTTTCAAACCTCAAATGAGAGCAAGTTCTAACCTTTTATACACGTTTAACAACAAACTTACGCTTAATGCAAATGTAGTATTACAAAGCGATAGCAAGGCTAAAGTTTACTTGTCTCAACCACAAACCTTAGGGGTTTATCCTACCACCCCCGATGTTAGCAAAGAAAAAATAGTAAACGTAAAAGGTTTTGTTGACCTAGGTTTAGGTGCAGATTATAAAATAAACAAAAAGTTTTCGGCCTTTGCCAAAGCAAACAACATTCTTAACTCAAATTACAGCAGATACCTATATTACCGCAATAATGGTTTAAATATTTTTGGTGGTGTAACCTACGCTTTTTAAAAAGATTAAAACTAATTATTGGTTGATACCGAATTATAATTTATTTTTACCCAAAATGGATGTAATATTATACCTTACTGAGTTATTACAAATCCGCACAACTGTAGGTATTGTGGGTTTAGGTACGCTGTACAAAGAAAAAATACCAGGAAAATATGATGGAAACAAGCATGCCTTTATTCCGCCCAGCTACATAATTGGTTTTACTACAGAAATAAGCGAAGATGAAGAACTCATTAATTTTATTTCACAAAGTGAAAATATAAGTGTAGAATCGGCTAGTTTTTATGTAGAGAAATTTGCAGAAGAAACGCAAGCAAAATTAGCTTCAAATCAAGAAGTTAACTTAGGCGAGTTAGGCATATTTAGTCTTATCGACAATGAGATTTACTTTTCGCCCGTAAACGATAAAAATTTTGACACTAGTTTTTTTGGCCTACCCGAAATAGCTGATAAAGCTAATCAAACGAACAAACAAAGCGCAGATCAAACCAAAACTGAAGAACAAAGGCCTTTACAAGAAGAAAGTGTTTCTGAAGAAGAAAATTTGACAGCCGAAACTGAAGAAGAGATTGAAGAAAGACGTGGACTTTCATTGGGCCTAAAATTTTTAATCGTAGCCATAATCATCTCTATCGTAGGTGTGGTAGCCTATTTTATAAACCCTGCCTTTTTCAATAGTTATTTGCAAACCAACACAAATAATAAGCAAGAAAATAATGTTGCTGTTGCTGCAAAAGACACCTTAGTGGTTGATACTAACACTAAAAAATTAGACACTATTGCCCCTTTGAAGCAAAATTTAACCGACACTTTAACAACAGACACCGCTACGGTTTATGAAGTTATTGCTATTGCCGAAAAAAGTCAACATAGGATAGACAATTTCATTAATTTAATGGCCAAAAAAGGCATAAAAGCAAAGGCATTGCCAAAAAGACCTGGAAAAAAACTAATCAAAATAAGTGTTGGCACTTTTGCAGATTATAACTTAGCAAAAAAACAGCAAGACAGTTTGAGGAAAAAACTAAAAAATCCAGAGATTTATATACTTCCGATTAAAAATCAAAAATAAGCATGATTACATTGTTAGCAACAGCTGTAGATACAGCACAACAAATAGTAGATACAGTACAAAATATTTCAACTTCAACTCCGGCACCTGCTCCTGCCGAACTGCATTTTATAGACTTACTTTTTAAAGGTGGATGGGTAATGGTTCCACTGGCTTTTTTAGCTTTTTTAGGCCTTGTTATATTTACAGAACGTTATTTAACTATACGTAAATCATCAAAATACGAGACCAATTTGATGTTTCAAATTAAACAAAATATCCAGGAAGGAAGACTAGACAATGCCATTGCTTTATGTAAAAACACAAAATCGCCCT
>CANHHZ010000094.1 GCA_947460275.1 Sphingobacteriaceae bacterium
CTTTGTCTATAACTTCTTCTACAAAAGTGTTCCACTGATTGCACGAGGGGCACTTGCCCAACCATTTTGCCGATTCGTATCCGCAACTCTGACAAAAATATGCCGATTTTGTTTTAGCCAATTGAGTAAGTTTTTGTGTTTACGAATTTAGATTTTATTGTCCATAAAATTACCACAAGTTTTAAACAAACAAAGCCCGGCTTCGATTAAGAAACCAGGCTTTGTTTAATTAACTCCCACTTCAAAAGTCTCCTTTAGGGGATTTAGGGTTGGGATGGGCTTACAATTTTATTTCTTCGTCTTTTGACGACAAAAAATGAAACTCCGTTAAGTGATAAGAATTTACCGCTTTTATTTTAATACGTTGACCAAACTTGAAGAACCATTTCCATTGTAAAGAAAACAATCCTTTTTTAATGAAAGCTTCAATGTAAGGATGCACACAAAGCGTAATATTTTTCTCGTTTTGTTCTTGTAAAATATAAGTTAGGTTGCTTTCAATATCGTCCATTAAAACGATACTTGCTTTGATTTCGCCTGTTCCATCGCATGTTGGGCATTTTTCTACCGTTACAATGTTCATTTCGGGCCTTACACGCTGACGTGTAATTTGTACCAAACCAAATTTGCTTGGTGGCAAAATGGTATGTTTGGCACGGTCTAAAAGCATCAGTTCACGCAAGTAATCAAAAAGTATTTTACGGTTGGCAGCTTTGTGCATATCTATAAAATCGATAACCACAATGCCTCCCATATCTCTTAATCTTAATTGGCGAGCAATTTCTTTAGCAGCTTCTCTATTTACTTGAAGTGCATTTTCTTCCTGATTTTCTTTACTTGCCGTTCTATTTCCGCTGTTTACATCAATTACGTGCAAAGCTTCGGTGTGTTCTACCACCAAATAAGCACCTCCAGCAAGATTTACTGTTTTACCAAAAGCACCTTTAATTTGTTTTTCGACACCAAAATGTTCAAAAATAGGTTCTTTGTGCTTGTAGTGTTTTACAATTTTCTCCATGTCGGGAGAAATTTCGTGCACATACGAACGAATATCTTCAAATAATTGAGGGTCGTTTACGTAAACGTTGGCAAAATCGGCGTTTAAAATGTCTCTAATAAGTGTAGATGAACGATCCATCTCGCCCCAAACACGTTTAGAAGGCTCTGCATCAGGTAATTTTTTAATAAAATTTTCCCATTTGGATACAGAATCTAATAAGTCTTTTTGTAATTCAGCTACGCCTTTTCCTTCAGATACCGTTCTAATAATTACGCCAAAATTTTTGGGCTTAATACTTTCGATAATTTTTTTTAGTCGATTACGTTCGGTATTACTCCTAATCTTTTTAGAGATTGATATCACGTTAGAGAAAGGCACTAAAACGATGTACCTTCCTGCAATAGAAAGATCGGCGCTTAGTCGCGGCCCTTTAGTTGAGATAGGTTCTTTAGCAATTTGAACAGGAATGATCAAATTTTTGCTGACAATTTCGGATATTTTTCCCGCTTTATTGATGTCGGCCTCTAATTTAAAATTATCTAATAAAGTGCCATTAACTGTGCCATTACGCTTAATTTTTGTGAGCTTTATCAAAGACTGTACTTGTGGGCCTAAATCAAAGTAATGCAAAAAAGCATCCTTTTCGTAGCCAACATCAACAAAAGCAGCATTTAGGCCAGGCATAATTTTTTTTATGCGACCTAAATAAATATCGCCTACGGCGTAATTATTGTTAATGCGTTCCTTGTGGATCTCAACAAGATGTTTGTCTTCAATTAAAGCTATGGTTACTCCCGTAGGAGTTGAATCTATAATTAATTCCTTTACCAAAAGCTACAGATTTTAAAGCAATTTAATGCTCTATTACACATGGACTAAAAAATAATGAATCCAAAAACAAATGCCTAATATAAATTGAGCATTTGTTTTTGGCTTGTACACTAAGAAAAATTATTTTTTCTTGTGTCTATTTTTTCTTAAACGTTTTTTACGTTTGTGGGTGGCCATTTTATGTCTTTTTCTTTTTTTACCGCTTGGCATAATTTTAAAATTTAAATGTTTTTAATTAATTTATTTATTAACGTTTACTTTCAGCTCAGCTATTTTTTTATCAATAAATTTAGATAAAGTTGGGTTTGCTGCTAATTTTTTACTGCTTAAATAAGCGTCTATTGCTTCTGTGTTTTTGCCTAAACTTTCGTATGCTGTTGCTAAATAAAAGTAAGCATCAGGTGTAGCTTTAATGTTGCTAATAATTTCTTTAAAACGAATTATCGCTTTGTCAAACTGACCAGATTTAATCGCAAACATAGCTAAATTCATGTTAGCTTTTAAGTTTTTCGGATCTTTTTTTACCACATCCAATAACATGCCTATACCCTGCATTGGGGCGCCCATACCATTTACAATGGTAATGCCTAATCCTGTTTTAGCGTCTAAGCTTGTGCTGTCAATGGCCAAAGCCTTGGTGAATGCTACATTTGCTTTTTGCAACAGGATAGGTTTTATGGAAGCACTATCTTGCGTGTTTTCAAATGACTTTAAAAGGCGTCCACCAGCGTTTAACCAATTGATTAAGGTAGGTTCGGCGTTAGCTACAACTTCTAAATACAAGGCGCTAGGTGTAGCCTGCTCCACATCGTCCCATTTTTGGGCAAGCTGTTTTGCGTTTGCAATTTTATCGCTTCCAGTAGCACTTTTATAAGTGTTTTCTAAAGCCGTAATATCTTTTGCAAAGGCAACACTAACTAAGTTTTTAGCAGTTGCAGAAACTTCTTCAAGACTAGCTGTTTCGGTTGTTTGAGTCGGCATTTGCGCCGTCTCTTCCTTTTTAGGAACAACTAAACCTTTAATCTCACGAGTAAACAAAAATCCAACAAGCAATACTATTGCAGTAATAACGAGTGCTTGTTTTGTGCGGATATTGTTTCCCATTTTTTTACTAAGCTTTTTTAGTGTTGTTTTTTACTTTATCTATAAAAATTTTTGCAGGTTTAAAGCTTGGCACAAAATGTTCTGGGATAATAATCGCAGTATTTTTCGAAATATTTCTAGCAGTTTTTTGGGCTCTCTTTTTTACAACGAAACTACCAAAGCCTCTTACGTAAACATTTTCTCCATCAATCATGCTGTTTTTGATTACTTTGAAGAATGCCTCAACCGTTTCTTGCACGTCTACTTTCTCAATTCCTGTTTTTGTTGATATTTCTGAAATAATATCTGCCTTAGTCATATTTTCTTTTATTATGTTTTTGTGTTAGTATTATCACTGTTTTGGGGATGCAAAAGTACTGCTTTTTAATGAGATAGGGAAATAAATGTTAATTTTATTTGTAATGCATTTGTAACAGAAGTGCAAACGTTGCTAAAATGATATTTTTTGGTTGTACTTTTGGAAGAATGAGCTTTCAATCGGAGATTATAAATTGGTACCAAAATAACAAGCGTGATTTGCCATGGCGCCATACAACCAATGCATACATAATTTGGCTCTCGGAAATTATCTTACAACAAACTAGGGTAGAACAGGGTTTACCTTATTTTAACAGGTTTTTAGAGCACTACCCAACCGTAAGCGATTTTGCCAACGCTTCAGAAACTGAAGTTTTAAAACTTTGGCAAGGATTAGGCTATTATTCTCGTGGTCGAAATATGCTTTTTACTGCAAAACAAGTGATGCTGTTGCATCATGGTATTTTTCCTGTAGCGTATAACGCATTGATCAAGCTAAAAGGTATTGGTAGTTATACTGCTGCGGCTATTTCGTCATTTTCTAACAATGAGGCTAAAGCTGTTTTAGATGGAAATGTTTTTAGGGTATTGGCACGTTATTTTGGTGTGGCGGAAGCTATCAATACTACACAAGGTCAAAAACAGTTCGAAGGTCTTGCGCAGCAACTTATCGAAAACCAAACCCCATCAGTCTATAATCAAGCTATTATGGAGTTTGGTGCACTACAGTGTAAGCCAAAATCTCCGCTTTGCGCAAATTGCCCCTTGCAGGTGGGTTGTTATGCTTTTAAAAATAACAAAGTTGAAGTATTGCCGCTCAAACTAAAAAAAGTAAAAGTGAGAGAAAGGTGGTTCAATTATTTTGTTGGAATTGATGAAGACTACATTTTAACTAAACAGCGTTTACCAGGAGATATTTGGCAGCAACTTTACGATTTTCCATTAATTGAGAGCGAGAAAGAAGAAACACTAGACGACAAGTTATTTTTAAATCACGTCAGATTGAGTTTTGGGTCCCAAGTAAGTATTACCAAGCTTTATCAAAAAAAACATTTACTTACCCATCAAATTATATATGTACAATTTTTTGCTTTACATAATTATATGATTAACTTTAATTTACATAAAGAAATACAATCGATTTTGATAGAGGATTTTAGGCAGTTGCCGCATCCAAAAATCATTAGCGAATTTGTAGAAACATATGTAAACCCTAATCAAATATAAATATGTCTGGTATTAACAAAGTTATTTTGGTGGGACATTTGGGTAAAGACCCCGAAGTTCGACATTTAGACGGCGGCGTAACCGTTGCGAGTTTTCCATTGGCTACTTCAGAAACCTATAACAAAGATGGTAAGCGTGTAGAGCAAACCGAATGGCACAACATTGTGCTTTGGCGAGGTTTGGCCGAAGTAGCGTCAAAATATTTACAAAAAGGCAAGCTGGTGTATATAGAGGGCAAGTTGCGCACCCGTTCTTTTGAAGATAAAGAGCGTGTTAAACGATACGTAACAGAGGTGGTGGCCGAAAACTTTACCATGCTAGGCAGAAAAAGCGATTTTGAAAATACCCCTGTAAGTACAGGAACCCCAAAAAGTGAAGATGACTTTATCAGCCCTGTTGATGAAACTGGCGAATTGCCATTTTAAAGAGACAAAATTTAAAATAAAAACCGTCGGTTTATCTTTTCCGTCGGTTTTTTGTTTTTGAGCTCTTTTATACTTTATTCGACGGTAACACTTTTCGCTAAATTTCTAGGCTGGTCTACATTGCATCCTCTTAAAACCGCAATGTGGTAAGACAATAATTGTAATGGAATGGTGGCTAATAAGGGTAAAAATGCTTCGCTTGCATCGGGTATTTCTATGCAATAATCGGCCATGGCTTTCACGTCGGTATCCCCTTCGGTTACAATGGCAATTACAATTCCTTTTCTGGCTTTTACTTCTTGTATGTTGCTCATTACTTTTTCGTAAGATGAGTTTTTGGTAGCAATAACTACAACTGGCATTTCTTCGTCTATCAAGGCAATTGGACCGTGTTTCATCTCTGCCGCTGGATAACCTTCGGCGTGTATATATGAAATTTCTTTTAGTTTTAATGCGCCCTCTAAAGCCACAGGGAAACCACTTCCTCTGCCTAAAAACAAGCAATTTCTTGAGTTTTTAAACTTTTCTGAGATGGCTTTGATCATATCGTTTGATTGTAAGGCTATACTTACTTTATCGGGAATACAATCTAGCTCGGTTAGCAACTCGATTAATTTTGAACTAGAAATGGTTCCTTTCTGTTGCGCTAAATAAAAAGCAATTAAAGTAAGCACCGTTACTTGTGCGGTAAAAGCCTTAGTTGATGCAACGCCTATTTCTGGGCCAGCATGGGTATAAACACCAGCATGTGTAATTCTAGGAATTGAAGCGCCCACTACGTTACAAACGCCCAAAATGGTGGCGCCTTTTTCTTTGGCCATTTCTATGGCGGCCATGGTATCGGCAGTTTCGCCCGATTGAGAAATAGCAATTACTACATCTTTTTCGGTAATGATGGGGTTTCGGTATCTAAACTCCGAAGCATATTCTACTTCTACAGGAATACGAGCAAATTCTTCAATCAAATATTCACCCACTAAACCAGCGTGCCAAGAGGTTCCGCAGGCAACGATAATAATTCTATCAATGGTTTTAAGTTTATCGGCAAATTCGCTCATTCCGCCAAGTTGTACCTTTCCATTTTGTGGATAGATACGGCCTCTTAAGCAATCTCTTATAGACCGAGGTTGCTCATAGATCTCTTTTAACATAAAGTGATCGTAACCGCCCTTTTCTAGCATTTCTAGTTTAAGTTCTAACTCTTGTATAAATGGTGTTTGTACTACATTGTCTAGGCCCTTTATCAAAAGCTCATCCCGTTTCAAAAATGCTATTTCATGATCATTAAGATAGATTACGTTTTTAGTATATTCTACTATTGGCGTTGCATCTGAAGCAATAAAATATTCGCCTTTACCGACACCAATTACCATTGGACTACCTTTTCTAGCGGCAATTAATTGGTTAGGATGATCTTCATCCATAACCACTATTGCATAAGCGCCATTAACTTTGTTGAGGGCTAATCTTATGGCTTCAAGCAAATCGGTGTTTTCATTTTTATAGATTTCCTCAATAAGGTGTATCAAAACTTCCGTATCGGTGTCGCTATTAAAAGTGTGACCTCTTTGCAACAGTTCTTCTTTAATGGTAGCATAGTTTTCTATAATACCGTTGTGGATGATACTTAATTTTCCGTTGTTTGAGGTGTGTGGATGTGAATTTCTGTCGGATGGAGCACCATGTGTTGCCCATCGGGTATGACCCATGCCAACGGTACCAGCTAAGTTTTTTCCTTCGGCAAAGTTTTCTAGCTCTTGTACTTTTCCCGCCTTTTTGTAAATGTTTAAATCGCCACTGTCTATCAATGCTATGCCAGCACTATCGTACCCTCTGTACTCTAATCTTTTTAAGCCTTTAATTACTATTGGCCAAGCCTCTCTAAAGCCTATGTAACCTACAATTCCACACATAAAAGTTGTCTTTAAAATAGAAATCCCCCGAAAATAATTCATTATCGGGGGATTTTTAATGAAATAAATTTACCCGTTATCAGTTTATTTTGGTAAAATAAACGTTCAATTTCATGATGTTATCTCCAGCAGCTGGATTTTTCTTAAAACTTCCTATCACTGCTCTTGCTCCAGTAGAAATTGAAGGAAAAAATTCGAACTCTTTGGAAGGTGTAGCGGCTAAAAATGTACCATAATCTTTAGTTTTTCCATCCAATAAATCTTGCACATAACTAGTAACTACAAAAACATATTGTTTAGTTAACGAATTGAAATAACCTCCAAAAACAGCCTGAGTTAGCGCACGCCTATCACCTGGATCATATTGAGAAGTTCCTCTATTGTTATCTGGAACATTTGTTCTTCTTTCGGCAATATCATACCTGTAAAGCGCAAGCCTTGGTGCGGCCTCAAAAGGTGCAACATCTGTTCCGGAACTTAAATCAATAATGAGTTCGGCTTTGTTTACGGCTACTTTGCCCACCGTGCTGGCAAATTTTGTTAAATGAGGGAAAGAAATTTTATTTCGCAGACCTGTTAAAGGTTGTAAATAAGTTACAGGATATTGAACCGTAGGATTACTTAATTGAGTAGCTATAGGGGTGCCTGTATAATTATGCTTAATGGTGGCAGCAACAGGATTTGTTCCTTTTGCTATAGGGAAATTGATGGCTATGGTGTCTGGTTTTGATGTTGGTGGATTTTGCTTTTTATAATAGAGCATTAAACCAGTGTTTTCGCTACTAAAATTAAAAAACATTAGCCCACCCCTTCCTGTTACACCACTTACATCGATGTGAAGTCCACCCAAGAAGCGGTTAAAGTTGGCGTTATATTTTAA
>CANHHZ010000095.1 GCA_947460275.1 Sphingobacteriaceae bacterium
AACATAGCCAAAATCATCTAAATGCGCATCTTTAATGCCCAAATCCAATAGTTCCTGTACCAAAACTTTGCCTAAATTTTTTTGTTTTTCGGTTGATGGACAAGTTGGCGAATCGGCATCAGATTGCGTATCTATTTGAACGTATTTGACAAATCGCTCTTGCAATTTTTGTTGCGTATTTTGATAAATGCTCATGCCGTAAAATTACAATTTATCGATTAGCTGGCCAAACGATATCATTTGCTCAATTTAAAATGTTACAACCCAAAACATCAACATTAGTCAAGAAAAAAGTAATTTAGAGCCTTAATTCCACTCACAATGAAAAAATTAGCTTGTTTTGTCCTTTTTTCGCTATCCTTTTTGGCTTTTGCACAACAAACACCGTTCGAGCTGAGCAATAAAAAAGCAACCGCAACTTATGATGAAGCCATTGATTTTTATAGCACGCTGGCCAAAAGTTATCCAAAACAAGCCAAGTTAGTTAGCTACGGTGCCACCGATTTTGGCAAACCACTACACGTGCTGGTATTGAGTAAAACGGGGCTCTTCGACCCTTTAGCTGTCAAAAAAAGCGATAAACGAGTTTTGCTCATTAACAATGGTATTCATCCGGGCGAACCTGAAGGCATTGACGCCAGCATGCTATTGGCAAGAACGTTATTACAAAACAACACATTGCCCGAAAACGTAGTCATCTGCATCATTCCAGTTTACAATATAGACGGCAGCCACAACCGCAGCGGCACTTCAAGAGCCAACCAAAATGGCCCAGTAGCTTACGGATTTAGAGGAAACGGGAAAAATTTAGACCTAAATAGGGATTTTATCAAAACCGATTCGAAAAATTCATTTGCCTTTCAGCAAATATTTAATACTTGGCAGCCCGAAATTTTTGTGGACACGCACACCAGTAATGGCGCAGATTATCAATACACCATGACGCTCATCCCTACACAAAAAGACAAATTAAATACTGTTTTATCAAGCTATTTAACGCAAACCTTGGTGCCAGATTTGTACAGCAAAATGAAAATTAAAGGCTTTGAATTGGTGCCTTACGTAAACTCCATCAACGAAACTCCCGACGCCGGCATTACGGGTTTTATCGAGTCGCCACGTTACTCTACCGGATATGCGGCTTTGCACAACAGCATCGGCTTTATGCCCGAAACGCATATGCTCAAATCGTTTGATAAACGCGTAGAATCGACCTATAAATTGCTACAAACTTATGTAGAAATTGTAAGCAGAGATGCCCAAAAAATTGGCGAAAACAAACACAAAGCGGATGAATTTGTCGCACAGCAAAGCGAATTTCCTTTGGATTGGAAATTAAATCGCTCTGTTTACGACAGCATTGAGTTTAAAGGTTATACCGCCAAATACAAACCCAGCGAAGTAAGTGGCGCCGAACGCTTGTATTATGATAGAAACGAGCCTTTTACTAAAAAAATTAAGCAGTGGAACAAGTTTGAGCCCAGCATTACTGTAAGCAAACCTATTGCTTATGTGATACCAAAGGCTTGGGACAAAGTAATTACGCTGTTGAAATTAAATGGTGTAAAAATGAGCCAGCTGGCCGAAAACACCAAAATGAACTTGGAAATTTATTACATTGCCGATTTAAAAACAAGCACTCGCCCTTACGAAGGGCATTACCAACACTCGGCCGTAAAAGTAAATGCAGTAAACCAAGCAGTACAGTTTTATGCCGGCGATTATGTAGTTTATGTAAATCAGCCTCAAAACCGATACGTTGTAGAAACTTTAGAACCACAAGCCATCGACTCGTTTTTCAATTGGAACTTTTTCGATTCTATTTTAGGGCAAAAAGAAGGCTACTCAGCCTACGTTTTTGAAGATACTGCCGCGCAACTGCTTAAAAACAACCCGGCTTTAAAACAGAAACTGGAAGAAGAAAAGCTTAAAAACACAGATTTTGCTAAAAATGGAAGCGCACAATTGGATTTTGTATATAAAAATTCCGATTATTACGAAAAAACGTTTAACCGCTATCCTATTGGTAGGTTAACCAACAACGCAAAGCTTAACTTAAAATAACTATGCAATTTTTAAACGAAACGCCTGTAGCTTCCATCATATTCATATTTACCGTTATCACGAGTTTATATGCCTTTAACGATCATCAATTGTATGGCAAGTTTATGTTGCATCCCTATACCGTAAGCAAAGGTAAAAACCTTTATACTTTTATTACCAGCGGTTTAATCCATGCCGATTACATGCATTTGTTTTTTAACATGTTTACCTTTTTGTTTTTTGCGTTTAAGCTAGAAACCATGATAGGGCATTGGCAATTTGGACTGCTTTATTTTGTAAGTTTAATTTTAAGCGACATTCCTTCGGTTATTAAGCATAAAGACCATTTTTGGTACAACAGTTTGGGCGCAAGCGGCGCCATAAGTGCGGTATTGTTTAGCTATATTTTGTTCGAGCCACTAACCACCATTGGGGTAATGTTTATTCCAATGCCCGCAATAGTGTTTGCTGTTTTATATTTGGCATACTCTTGGTATATGGCCAAAAACGCAAAAGACAACATTGGGCACGATGCCCACTTTTTTGGCGCTATTACCGGCTTAGGTTTTACCATAATTTTTGTGCCCGGTGTTGTGCCACAATTTTTAAGTACTTTAGGCTTGCTCAGGTAGGCAAGGCTCGCTAAAATAGCTCATTGGCGCAGTTGGGTCTTTGATAATTTCGAATAAGGTATGCCCCCAAGGTTTCCAAAAGTTTTCTAAAACTTGGCCGTAGGTCTTGTTTGTCCACACATCAAACAGCGCTTTGTTTTGTGTACCACGCAAAGGCATGGCGTCTATGTAAATTACGCCATCAACGGGCATAATGGTGTATTCGGGTAGGCGGTTAAACAAATAGGCGGAGTAAAAAAAGCGGGCGGCTAACTCTTCAAACTGTTGTTCGCTAAGCGATAAACCCACAACGGCTTTTAACAACTCTTGGTGATAACTTTGGTTAGTACCGTTGTCTTGCAAACAGGCCACAATGCCAAAATCCTTAAACTTTAACGAAAAAGTGAGCGTGTTTATCTCATCTCTAAAACTAAATGGCGTTTCTGAGTTTTCTAGTTTAACCACCACAATAGACCAAGGCGTAAAATTTTCTAAAACCACCTCGCGGTAAATGCCCTGCAACATGGTGTGCAAGTTGCCAAATTTATGCATCAAGCCTTGCGACATGTTCATGCCATCGCCACTTAATTGCTGTAAACGAATGGCGCCTTGCATTTCTATGTACAAAAAGCTGTACATCAATTTGCCAATCCAGTTAAACAAATCTTGCTCGGGCAAAGCCGAAACACCTAGGTAACCTTGGGAAAAAGCCGATGAAACTTTATCTTCTAAAGGAAGAATGTGCTGCTGTGCAACCTCAGTATTTGCCGGAACCGTTAAGCTGTTGTAGCTTCTAATGCTTTCATCGAGCAGTTTTATTTGCTCTTCACCAGTTAAATTGGCCATTTCTATAAGCCAATTAGGCAACACCCTAACGGGCGCTACATCGGTTTGACCGCTTAAAAAGCATTTGTCGTTTTTAAAATCGAAGTTTTTAAAAGGTTGGTATACGCTCGTGTTCATTTCAGTACAATATTAACCAATAAATTTTAGGTGCAACCAGAGAATAGAAATTTTTAACTTTTGGATTACTTAAAAAGGTGTATTGAAAAGTTTAGCTGTTTTTTAAAGTCAAAAACACTTTGAATTGTTAAAATTATTGATACTTTTATTATTTAAAAACATCATTTGGTATTTCTTTAAAAGATGCCTACGCGCTAGCTTGGAGCGGAGTCTCTGATTCAAAAGCGTGGGATCTTGCTCCACTAAACTTTGAGTTTACAATGATTGACGGAAACAAGATAACGAAACAAGAAACATTGAACTTATCTGGCCCTTATAAAGACAATGGTAACCAACCCCAGTACAAAAAAGGCATCGGTATTTGTAACTAATTAATGATAATATGAAAATTTTTAAATTAAGCATTGTAGTTGCTTTATTAACTATAAAGAGCGTTTTACAAGCACAATCAATTGGTCAAATTACTTCACTTCATCTATTTTTACAAAATAATGCCGACAGTACCCTGATTTATAAAAAAGAAAGCAACTGGATAGCTCCTCCTGTATATTTAATTATAAGTAAAAAGGAAGATACTATTTCACTTTATACCTATAATTCGCTCTATAAAAAAATCAAAGCACCTTCATCCATTCTAGATACCATATCCAAAATAAAAAATTATCCAAACTACCTCCAAAGCTATAATGTTGGGATCAATAAATTTTTCGACGCAAAATATATTGATGATACATCGGCTATAGAGCTTTGGACATTATTAAACCAACAAAAACCGTGGCAAATTGGAGATGATAAAAGTGACGGAACGGCTTGTAAAGATTATACGGAGGAAAAATATATTTCTGACTTGGGAGGAATAAGCCTTTTTTTAATCACAAAGTCAGAAATTAAAGCGCTCTATTTCTATGGGCCACAATACTTCGAAGAAAAAGTATGCCCAACTAGACCCGGCAGAAAGGCAGTTTTAGAAATAGAGAAATTGTTTTTAAAAACGTTTAAAGAATGACGGTTTTAAAAAAAATCCCATTAAAAGACGCCTACGCTTTAGCTTGGAGCGGAGTCTCTGACTCTAAAGTTTATAATCCAAAAACAAATCCAGATACAGAATATCTAATGAAAGACGGAAATAAAATAACCAAAGGTGAAATTGATAGGATTTCGGGGGCATATAAACTTTCTACCACAAATCCGCAAAATATTGGGTTTACACTGGGCACAAAAATTTGTAATTAGCTTTATGAGAAAAATTATAACCATTGCAGTAATGACCCTTTGTTTTCAAAACTCTTCTGCTCAGCATAAAAAAGAAGAGTTTATCTCTCGCTTGCGCGAAAAACTTTACTCATTTTCAACTAGCGAAAAATTGAAAGACTCTATAGCGCTATATAGTTTTGCTATTCAAATTGACATCAAAAAAAATAAAAATAGTTCAATCATAAATGTAACATCCAATGACAGCATTTCAAACGTTGTCTTCAAAAAAAATTATCTGCCTTTTTTAAAAAAACTAAATTATGACCCAATTTTAGGTGAAGCAAAAAATGCCACCATAATAATTCCTGTAGCATACATTGTGGCTAACTATAAAGCCGATGATATTAGTGAAAAAAAAGTGCCGATAACAGATTTATCCGACAAGCTTTATAAGCTGTTTAATTACATAAAAAAGGATGAAAATACTCCAAAAAACTATATATACTTAAAGCCCATAATAATCGTAGTTGACAAGGCGATTTATCATTAATCTAATGCGCAATATTGTAAGCACTGCATTGAGGTAAATTCAAAATATTAATTTATTTTAGTGAAAAATTAACCACCATGCAAGTAACCCGAAAAGAATTTGAACTAGCCCTTAAACACCCTTTTTCTATCTCTAAATTTACCCGAACAAGCACACCTCTGTTGCTTTTAAAGTTAAATTACGAAGGTTTTACAGGTTATGGCGAAGCCAGCATGGTGCCTTATATGGGCGAAAGCTACGCATCGGCAAATGCCTTTTTAAACAAAGTTGACTTTAGCCGCTTTGTGTACCCCTTTAATTTTGCCGAAATTATGGCTTATTTAGATAGCCTTGAGCCTGGCAACCCGGCTATAAAAGCCGCTATTGATATTGCACTTAACGATTTAAACGGTAAAATTTTAAATCAGCCCTGCTACCAAATTTACGGTGCCGATAAAAATTTGATGCCCGTAACTTCTTACACCGTAGGGATAGACACTCCAGAAGTTATCCGCGAAAAACTAAAAGACGCTACCAATTTTAAAGTGGTTAAAGTAAAGCTGGGTCGCGATAACGACCAAGAATTAATCGAAACCATTAGAAGTGTAACCGATTTGCC
Source organism: Sphingobacteriaceae bacterium (assembly GCA_947460275.1). GTDB lineage: Bacteria > Bacteroidota > Bacteroidia > Sphingobacteriales > Sphingobacteriaceae > Pedobacter. The sequence continues at coordinate 5,960 of CANHHZ010000095.1, forward strand.
TTTGTATGTAGATGCCAATCAAGGTTGGAGCGACAAGAAGAAAGCGATTGATTTGTGTTATTGGCTGCACGACCAAGGCGTTTTGTTGATAGAACAACCGATGGATAAAAACGATTTAGAAGGCAACGCTTGGCTTACCGAACGCAGTCCGATACCTATTTTAGCTGATGAGGCCGTGCAACGCTTGGCCGATATGGACAAGCTAAAAGGCGCTTACCACGGCATTAACATTAAGCTGATGAAAAGTTGTGGCATGTACGAAGGCCACCAAATGATTTTAAAGGCCCGAAGCTTTGGCATGAAAGTGCTGATTGGCTGCATGAGCGAAACTGCTATTGGCTCATTGGCTGGTGCCGCCTTGGCGCCACTATGCGATTGGGCAGATTTAGACGGCCCTTGGCTTACTACCAATAACCCTTTTGACACGCCAGAAATGAAAGATGGACGATATGTTTTAAACGACCTGCCCGGATTAGGGTTAACCGGGGTGAACCTAGAGTTATTTACTCCTTAAAGTATTTGCTGGTTTACATTTTAGCCATCTCGTAAAAATTTTATACTTTTATTAAACACAACGCTCAAACCATTAGAAATGAAAAAACTATTTTACCTCTCAGCAATATTGATATTAAGTTTTAACGCCTGTAAAAAAGACAAAGTTACAACACCTTCAACTGTTCCTACGGTAACACCACCACCAACGACCAGTTACGTGCCCGACAATAGTTTTAAAATAGTTGCCTACATGCCTAGTTATAAAGACCCCGCAGTAGTTGATGTGAGTAAATACAAAATGATTACACATTTATTTTATGCTTTTTTAGAAATAAGTGCCGCTGGAGACGGTTCCCTAAACGCGCTTCCGCAGCCAACCAGATTTGAAACCGTTAAACTAAGAGCAAAAGCAAATGGGGTAAAGTTTGGGGTTTCTATTTCCGGACCTAGTGACTATTTTGTAAACATGGCAAGTTCTGCTACAGCAAGAACAAAATTTGTAACCAATATCGTTTCCTTTGCAAAAACCAATGAGCTAGATGGCGTAGATTTGGACTGGGAATATCCAAGCACAACTGTAGGGTCTGCAGACAACTTCACTTTATTGGTACAAGAATTGGCCTTAGAGCTACACAAAGTGAACAAATTTTTAAGCGCAGCTGTAACTCCAGCCGTTTATGCAGGTGGCGTTAGAGACGGTATTAAAGCGGGAGCAATTGGCGCAATTGATTTTTTTAACCTTATGCAGTACGACGGAACCAACTATGACACTTCAGAGCCTTTAAATCACGCCTCTTATAAGATGTCGGTAGCCAGCTTAGATATTTGGCTAGGAGCTAAAGGCCTTCCAAAAGAAAAAGCAGTAGTAGGTATGCCGCTCTATGGAAAAGAGGCCACAGGCAAAATCTCTATCGCCTACAGAGATGTAGAAACTTCGGGCGCTAATGTAAACTTAAATGCGGCTACGGTAAACGGTGTTGCCTATGGTTTTAATGGTATTCCATTGATCAAACAAAAAACTCAATTGGCCAAAGAAAGAGCAAATGGCATTATGTTTTGGGAGTTTTCACACGATAGCAATACCAGCAATTCATTGATAAGAGCAGCAAATGATCAGT
>CANHHZ010000096.1 GCA_947460275.1 Sphingobacteriaceae bacterium
ACTCGCGGATTGCGTTTAATTTCTCTAATCAAAGTCCAATCGGCCTCGCCTTTGTAAAGCTGTGCCCTTGTTCGTCCATGTATTGTTAGTGCTTGAATGCCAATGTCTTGCAATCTTTCAGCAACTTCTTCTACGTTTTTGGTATTGTCGTCCCAGCCTAGACGAGTTTTAACGGTAACCGGCAAATGCGTTGCCTTTACAACGGCTTCTGTCATTTTTACCATTTTATCGATGTCTTGTAGTAAACTTGCACCCGCGCCACGGCAAGCCACATTTTTAACCGGGCAGCCATAATTAATGTCCATTAAGTCTGGTCCCGCAAGCGTGGCTATTTCTGTGGCTTCTCGCATACTTTCTATGTCGCTCCCAAAAATTTGGATACCAATTGGCCTTTCATACTCGAAAATATCGAGCTTTTGTCGGCTTTTAGCCGCCGAACGAATTAATCCTTCCGAAGAAATAAATTCGGTGTACATTAAATCGGCACCGCCTTGTTTGCACACGTAGCGGAAGGGAGGATCGCTTACATCTTCCATTGGCGCCAACAATAAAGGGAACTCTCCTAAATCTATATTTCCTATCTTTACAGACATTTTTATATTTTCAAAGCAAAATTAAAGATACAAAGGTACAATTATTACAAATAATGGAGGCTATGCAAATCATTAAGGACGAAAAGAGCCCTTATGTTCAGTTTTTACTTTTGGCCATTTATGCCTTGGTTGGCGTATCTGTGTTTGCAATATTGGGTTTTGGGCTGTGTGTGGCAATTTATGGCCTCGATTTGCTAAAAGACACAAGCTGGATGGCTGGTCAAACCGGACAAAACATTGGTGCTTTTAAAATTATATTGGTGGCACAGCAAATAGGGTTTTTTTTGGCGCCGGCCATTTTATTGGCTATCACCGAGCGAAAAAAGCTGAATCTTTTTTATCAGTTAAAAACGCCCAAAACAACGCTTTTAGCATTGGTTTTTCTTTTGATCCTATTTTCTTTTCCAATAATGGGTTGTGTAAACGAAATGAACCAAAAAATGGTTTTGCCCGATTTTTTAAAAGGATTAGAGGCTTGGATGAAAGCGTCTGAAGCACAATTGGCAAAAACTACCGAATCGATTTTGCGAATGAAAACGCCTATGGATTTTGTGATAAATGTTTTGATTATTGGGGCTTTTCCGGCAATTTGCGAAGAGTTTTTGTTTAGAGGAGCATTACAAAGAACCTTTTCAAGGGTGTTTAAAAACCCGCACATTGCCATCTGGGTGTCGGCAATTATATTTAGCAGCATTCACTTACAATTTTTTGGGTTTTTTCCGAGGATGCTTTTAGGCGCTGCGTTTGGTTATATTTATTTTTGGTCCGGAAGCATTTGGTATGGCGTATTTGCGCATTTTATCAATAACAGTTTTGCGGTAGGTCTGGCTTGGTATTTCCAAAAAAACAATTTACCCATGAGCAATGCAGAAAAAACAGATTTTGCTTGGTATGGCTATTTAATTAGTGCCATATTAACCCTAATTTTGTTAAAACTTATAAAAGACCAAACCTTAAACCACCAACTTCAAAATGAAAACTAGAGCTATTACCGCTTTTTTCTTTACCATTGTGATGCTAGGCTCTATTTTTTTAGGCGCCTACACGTTTACCGTGTTTTATTTGGTTTTGAGTATTGTTGCGCTTTTAGAGTTTTATAAGCTCATTAAAATAGGCGGAATTAGACCTCACAGAAATATTGGGATAGCAGTAGCGGCACTAATTTTTTCGTTAACTGCGGCGTATCATTTTTTTCAATTTGAATTGAAATATTTATTGCTACTTGTTCCACTCATTTTTTCGGTTTTTATCTTAGAGCTCTACAAGAAAAATAAAATTCCGTTTGCCAATATAGCTTATACATTTACTGGCTTTATTTATGTAACTATTCCTTTTTGTTTTTTTTATTCTTTGGCTTTCTTAGCCGATTTTAACACCTATAACTTTCATTTGCCTTTGGCTTTTTTACTGTTGCTTTGGGCTAGCGATACTGGAGCTTATTTATTTGGAATGAACTTTGGAAAACACCGATTGTTTGAGCGCCATTCTCCAAAAAAAACCTGGGAAGGGTTTTTGGGCGGATTACTTACCAGCGTATTGCTTTCTTATTTCATTTCATTAAAATTTACAGAAATAACGCCTCTTATTTGGGGCGGTATGGCGGTTATCATTGTCTGTTTTGGCACGCTTGGCGATTTGGTTGAGTCTATGCTAAAACGCAGCCTCGACACCAAAGATTCGGGCAGTTTTTTACCTGGTCACGGAGGGTTTTTAGACCGTTTTGACGGTTTGCTTATCTCGGCCCCAGTAGTTTACGTGTTTTTGTATTTGTTGCTTAATTAGTTAAGCGGTTGCTACTGTAACAAAATTACAGCAAGCCATAAAAGTCTAGTTTTCTATTTTATATTTGATTTACAAACAAAACTAAAATCTTATGTCAAAAATTTACCAAAGAATTATTTTAATTGTTGCCTTCTTTTTTTACCTACAATCGGCTATTGCCCAAAACATTCCTTCTCCAAAAGAACATTTTGGCTTTAACATTGGCGATGATTATCAATTGGCTAATTTTACGCAAACCGAGGCGTATTTTAAAAAGCTTGCCGCAAGTTCGAACAGAACAAAGTTGGTAGAGATTGGAAAAACAGAAGAAGGGCGCAATCAGTTTATGCTCATTGTTTCTTCTCCCGAAAACATCAAAAACTTGAGCAAATACAAAGAAATTGCTCAAAAAATGGCACATGCCGAAGGTTTAACCCCTGCACAAGCTAAAGCGCTTGCCGCCGAAGGTAAGGCAGTGGTTTGGATAGATGGCGGTTTACACGCTAACGAGGTTGTTGGCGCTCATCAATTGATAGAAACCGCCTATAATTTGGTGAGTAGAACCGACAAAGAAACCACTCAAATTTTAGATAAAGTGATTGTCTTAATGACCCACGCCAACCCAGACGGGCAAGAGTTGCAAAGCGATTGGTACATGAGAGAAAAGGACCCTAAAAAACGCTCGTTAGCTGGCCTTCCTCGTTTGTACGAAAAATATGCTGGACACGACAATAACCGCGATTTCTTTATGCTCAATTTAAAAGAAACGCAAAATATGGGTCGTCAATTGTTTGTAGAATGGTTACCGCAAATTATGTACAACCACCACCAAACTGGCCCCGCGGGTACTGTTGTGGCTGGGCCGCCATACCGCGATCCATACAATTACGTTTTCGACCCAATTATTTTAACAAGCATAGATGCCGTTGGTGCTGCCATGCACAACAGAATGAATGTTGAGGCAAAGCCGGGCTACACCCAACGTGGCGGCTCTGTTTTTTCTACGTGGTACAATGGTGGATTAAGAACAACCACCTATTTTCATAACATGATTGGCTTGCTCACCGAAATTACGGGCAGTCCAACGCCTTCAGAAATCCCGTTGGTGCCTTCGCGTTTATTGCCTAACGGCGATTCGCCAAATCCGGTTCTACCGCAAAAATGGTATTTCAAAAATTCGATAGATTACTCGGTTTCGTTAAACTATGCGGTGTTAAATTATGCACAGCGCTACAGCGATGAGTTGTTGTACAATATTTACACCATGGGGAAAAATTCTATCGAAAAAGGCAGCAAAGATACTTGGTCATTTTCGCCTAAAAAGATAGAAGCAATAAATAGGGCTTATCAAAAAGACAATAAAGTAAACGCCACTACCCAAGCTAATGAATATAGCGGAAGAGGCGCAGGAATGCCAGTTAAATATTTAGATACGGTAATGAAAGCGCCAGAAAATAGAGATCCGAGAGGATATATTCTATCTGCCGATCAACCCGATTTTACCACGGCAATTCGGTTTTTAAATGCTTTAATCAGAACAGGTGTTTCTGTACAAAAAGCGACAGCACCATTTACGGTTTTAGGTAAAAATTATCCTGCTGGCAGTTATGTGGTAAAAACCGATCAGGCTTTCCGTCCGCATGTTTTGGATATGTTTGAACCACAAGACCATCCAAACGATTTTAAATACGAAGGAGGCCCGCCTGTGGCGCCTTACGACGCGGCAGGTTGGACGTTGGCTTATTTAATGAACGTAAAGTTTGACAGGATATTGGATAAATTTGATGGTCCTTTTGAAAAACTGGCTTATGGGGAATTGTTGAAACCTAACCCAACAGCATTGCCAAACGGTAGCGGATACACTTTAAGCGCCACCACAAACGAAAGTTTTTTGGCGGTAAACGAGTTGTTAAAAGGGGGCGCGGAGGTTTTCAGAAATCCTGCTGATGGTTCATTTTATGTTCCAGCATCAGCTAAAGTAAAGAGTATTTTAGACAAGGCCGAACATGGTTTTGGCATGAGAATTACCGCCGCACAAAAACCAGCTAATGCGATAAAAATTTCGGCTTCACGTATTGCGCTTTGGGATACTTATGGCGGCTCTATGGATTCGGGGTGGATTCGTTTTATCATGGAACAATACCATTTTGATGCTACAGTAATTTATCCGTCTGATATTGATGCGGGTAAATTAAAAGAGAAATACGATGTAATTGTTTTCGTTGATGGCTCTATACCGGCTTATAGCGCAACACCAGCGCCAAATAGAGGAGGTGTTGTTGCGACACCTGCAGAAAACATTCCGTCAGAGTACAGAAACAGGTTAGGAAGAATTACGCAAGATAAATCTATTCCTCAGCTTAAAGCCTTTTTAGAAGCGGGCGGCGAAATTGTGGCCATTGGTACTGCAACAAATTTAGCAGCACACTTGAATCTTCCTGTTCGCAATGCGTTGGTAGAAATAGTAAACAGCGTTGAGCGTAGGCTGCCAGCCGAAAAATATTATGTGCCCGGAAGCGTGCTTAGCGTGGCTGTAGACACCAAACAACCAGCAAGTTGGGGGTTAGAGAGCGCAACAGATGTTTATTTTGACAACAGCCCAGTATTTAAATTGAGTGCCGATGCGGTAAGCAGTGGAAAAGTTAAACCTTTGGCTTGGTTTCCAAACGCAACACCTTTGCGCAGCGGATGGGCATGGGGCCAAAGTTATTTACAAGATGGAATTGCGGCTTTTGAAGCCAACTACGGCAAAGGTAAATTTTATGCCTTTGGTCCAGAAATTACATTTAGGGCGCAAACACACGGTACGTTTAGGTGGATGTTTAACCAATTGTATAAATAGGAAAAAATATCCCAACTAAAAATGTTTAAATCCTCGGTCTAAATTGACCGAGGATTTACTTTTTAAAAACATAAAGCATTTACCTTTGTGATATGAAAATTGAAATTTGGTCGGACGTAATGTGTCCTTTTTGTTATATCGGTAAAAGACATTTAGAAAAAGCAATGGCGCTTTTACCCTTTAAAAACGAAATTGAAATAGAATGGAAAAGCTATCAGCTTAATCCCGATTATCACAATACCGATAACGAAAGTTTACTCGACTACTTGGCCCGAAATAAAGGAATGTCTGTTGAACAAGCTAAACAACTTACCGACAGCGTGACTCAAATGGCTAAAAATGTAGATTTGGAGCTTGATTTTGCCAAAAGCATACCTGCAAATTCTTTTAATGCACACCGCTTGCTGCACCTTGCTAAATCAAAAAACCTGCAAGATGAAGCCGAAGAAGCCTTGTTTTACGCACATTTTGTAGAAGGAAACGATGTTGCTCAAAACGAAATTTTATTGATTATTGGCGAAAAAATAGGCTTAATAGCAAGTGATGTTGAGAAGCTTTTGCAAGGCGAAGAATTTAGCCATCAAGTTAGGTACGATATTTACGAAAGTCAGCAAATTGGCGTAAGGGGTGTTCCGTTTTTTTTGTTGGATGGCAAGTATGGCTTATCTGGCGCACAGCCTATTCAAACTTTTGTAGAGGCCATAACACAAGCGTATAACGAAAAAACGGTTTAAGAGATGGCGACAAGCCGCGGCCGACATTCACTTAAAAAAACGAATCGTAATGATTTAGCAAGGCGCACAACCCTTTTTTAATAAATGCAAAGGCTTTAACTTATTACTTACAACTTTTTAAGCGGCTGTAATAAATACTCTAAACCGTTAAGTTTAATCTCGTACATGGTGGCCAACAAATGGCCTAATTTATTTTCGGGAAATCCTTGACTATGAAACCAAACCAAATACGTTTCGGGCAAACTTGCAATAAGCCACCCTTTGTACTTGCCAAAAGGCATTTTCATGGTCACCAAGTCTTTTAATATTTCTGGATTCATTTATCGAGAATTTAAACTTATAATTTACAACTTAAAAGACCATTTCCAACATCACAATAGCTTCTTCAACGCTGTTAATGTTATCAAAAGCAATGCGCAATGTATCTTTTATTTCTTTTAAATTACACAAGCGTGGATGTTGTTGAGCGAAACTTAAAATTTTATTAAACATTTCCGAATCGAAAAATTTCGATTGTTTATCACTAATAAAATAGCCCCTAAGTACGTTCTTTTTAAAACTCAGTTTTTCAAAACCCAAACGTTTGCCCGCCCACTGTAGGCGCAACACCTGCAACATTCTTTTTACAGGCGGAGGCACAGGCCCAAACCTATCTTTTAGCGCTTGCTCAAAAGCCACGAGTTCGACTTCAGTTTCGAGCTTAGAAAGGTCGGTGTATAAATTATAGCGTTCGGTAATGCTGGTTACATAATCATCGGGTATGTGGAGTTCCAAATCGGTGTCAACCTGTGTAAAGTTTACAAATGCACGCTGCGGTTCATCCTTAAATAAATCTTTAAACTCGGCGTCTTTCAGTTCCTGAATCGCTTCATCCAATATTTTATTGTACATCTCAAAGCCAATTTCGGCTATAAACCCACTTTGTTCGCCACCCAATAAATTTCCGCTACCCCTTATGTCCAAATCACGCATGGCGATGTTAAAACCGCTGCCTAAATCAGAAAACTCTTCGATAGCGCTCAATCTTTTTCGGGCTTCGTTGGTTAAGGTTGACAAAGGCAAGCTCAATAAATAACAGAATGCTTTTTTGTTGGAGCGACCCACCCGGCCACGCATTTGGTGTAAATCGCTTAGGCCAAACATATGTGCGTGGTTAATGATAATGGTATTGGCATTTGGAATATCAAGGCCTGCCTCGATAATTGTGGTAGCTACCAAAACATCTTTTTCGCCGTTGATAAAATCGAGCATTACGTCTTCCAATTGGTCGCCGTCTAGCTGTCCGTGGGCAATACCTATTCGAGCTTTTGGCACTAAGGTTTGTATTAAACCACCCAACTGTTGTAAATCATTCACACGGTTGTGGATAAAGAAAACTTGTCCGCCACGGTCTAGCTCAAACTGAACCGCTTCTTGTATCAATTTATCATTAAAAACGTGCAGTTCGGTATTTAC
>CANHHZ010000097.1 GCA_947460275.1 Sphingobacteriaceae bacterium
TCCTACACAGCCTAAAAATAAAATTGTAGCTACTAAAATACCACCAAATACATTTGTGTGATTTTTACGGTTTAAAATTTTCTGCATCGAGGTATATTTTCTCTATCGTTTGTTTGTGTTTTTCTAAAATTATTTTTCGTTTAAAGCTAAGTTTAGGGGTAAGCTCGCCACTATCAATACTAAACTCGGTGGGCAAAAGCGCAAATCGCTTTACTTGTTCCCACTTGCCAAAATCTTTGCCCAATTCGGCAATTACACGGGTATATTTATCTAACACCTGCAAATTGCTGATCATTTCGAGAGGAGTGGTATATAAAATTCCTTTTTTCTCGCACCAAGTTGCTAAGGCGGCAAAATTAGGCACAATTAAAGCCGCAGGGAATTTTCTGTTTTCGCCAAGTACAATCACTTGTTCTATTAAGGGCGACTCTATATACTTGTTTTCTAACATTTGCGGAGCGATGTATTTGCCTCCCGCAGTTTTAAAAATTTCTTTTTTACGATCGGTGATTTTCAAGAAATTACCTGCTACAATTTCGCCAATATCGCCGGTATAGAACCATCCATCTTTATCAATACTTTCGTTGGTTAAATCTTCTCGTAAATAATAGCCTTTCATCACGTTGTGCCCACGGGTTAAAATTTCGCCATCTTCAGCTATTTTTATTTCAACACCATGTATTACTGTACCCACAGTACCAAACATTGTTGCGCCAAAATGATTTACGGTTATTACTGGTGAGGTTTCTGTAAGGCCATATCCCTCAAAAACAGGCATGCCGGCAGCCCAAAATATGCGGGCCAAGCGAGGATTTAAAGCTGCCCCTCCCGAGGCAAGCACCACAATGCGACCACCCAAGGCTTCTTGCCATTTTTTAAATACCAATTTCCTTGCAATGCTCAACTGAAAATTATACCAAACTCCATTATTGAAATCAAATTTTTCGGCCAAAGCAAGAGACCAAAAAAAGATAGCTCTCTTCATTCCTTTAAGTGCCTTGCCTTTCTCCATGATTTTATCGTAAACCTTTTCTAAAAGTCGAGGTACGGTAGAAAACGAGTGTGGTTTTACTTCTTGTATATCGGCAACAATGGTATCCATACTTTCGGCGTAATAAACGGCAACACCAGAATAAGCATACAGATAAAGAATCATGCGCTCGAAAATATGTGATAGGGGCAAAAAACTTAAGGCTATTTTTACCTCTTTAGGGAAGATAACAGCCGAATTTTTGAAGTTTTGCACTAAATTATCATGTGTTAGCATTACCCCTTTTGGGGTTCCGGTGGTACCGGAAGTATAAATAATGGTAAGTATGTCATGTGGAGTTACGGCCGCACGAAACGCGTCTAAATCAACCACCGTATGCTTGCCTATTTCTACTAGGTCTTGCCAATGGTCGGCGCCAGCTAATTTATCAATGGTGTAAATTTTAACTTCATGTTTTACCGTTTGCGCAACTGTCTTAACTTTTTGATAAAGTTTTTCATCGGCCACGAATACAAGGCTTATCTCGGCATTTTCCAAAATAAATTTAATGTCATGATCTGCCAAAGTTGGATACAAGGGAACCTGGTAAGCTCCAAGCTGGATGATGGCATAGTCGCAAATATTCCATTCGGGTCTGTTTGGCGACATCACCGCTACACGAGAGCCTTTGCCAATGCCTAAAGTGGTAAGGCCAGCGCTAAGGTAATTGGTTACTTCACAAAACTCTTGCGTACTGTATTTTATCCATTTACCGTTTAGCTTACCACTTACAAATTCTGTTTTTGGAAACGTAGTCAAGTTGTGTTGTAGTAAGTCAAAAACCCGGGTTACCGCTGTAGACATAAATGAAATTGAATTTGGTTAAAAATTAATTAGCAGTATAAAAGTACAGCACTGCTCCTTTTCAAAGCTAGCAATTTATATTTTGTATTAAAACCCGTTTTTAACTTGGTTTATTTTACTGCTTTTGAATTTAAATTTAAAAAAAAGAGTGTTGCAACCAAGGGTACAACACTCTTTTTTACATTTTAATGTTTTTCTTACTTGTATGTTGCAGCAAGTTTTAAGGCATTATAGGCGTTTACTATACCGCCAGTTACGCACAAATCGGCAAAAGAAACGCTAACTGTATCGGCGCCCTTAAGTATATTTACATTTTGATTTACTTTTACTACCGACTTTAGAATGATGTCTTTTACTTGCAAAGCTGTAAGTTTTGGATAATAAGACCGGATTAAAGCCGCTAATCCAGCAACCACGGGAGCGGCCATACTTGTTCCGCTCTCCTCTACATATTTTTGTCCGGGCACTGTAGATTTGATCGCAACTCCGGGTGCAAACACATCAACTGTTGTTTTTCCATAATTTGAAAAAGCCGCTTTTAAGGTTTCGTTGGCCAGTGGGCCCGATGCGCCAACTGTAATCCACGAAGCAGCCAAACCTCCGTTTAAGTATTTATTGGTTGGGAAATTATTTTCTACTTCTAAGTCTTTATTGTCATTTCCAGCCGCGTGCACCAACAAAACGTCTTTGCTTACCGCATATTTTACAGCCTCATCCACTGCCTGTTTGTCCCATGATTGGCCTTTACCAAAACTCATGTTTATTACTTTGGCTCCATTATCGGCTGCATAGCGAATAGCGTTGGCTACATCTTTATCGCGTTCATCGCCGTTTGGCGTATTGCGCACCCCCATAATAAACACATTATCGGCTACGCCCATAACACCAAGTTTATTTGTTCTATCAGCGGCAATTATACCCGCAACATGCGAACCGTGCAAAGCATCAGGGCCCATTATATCATTATTACCATAAAAACGTTCTTTGCTGTTGTTAGGGTCGTCGCCTACAATGCCTCTTGGATTGTAATCTACATTGTAGCTATAATTTACTTGATTATAGTAATATTTGTAGCCTTCTGCAATTTGGCTATCGTAAAAAGTTTTGAAATCGCTTTCTTTTAAAACGTTTAAAATGACTTCCTTAATTTTTAGTTCTTGTTGATTTTGGGTTTGAAAATTTTCAAAATCTGTAACCTTAGGTATTTCCTTGCCAATTTTTTTTACTACTGCATCTAAAACACTTTTAAATCCGCTGATACCTGCCAAATTACTTTTTGCAGTGGCCAGATCTGTTTCGAGTTGAGTTGTATTTTTTAGAAAAGCTTGGTAATCGGCCTTGTCTTTTGAAGAGAGATTATTTTCGGTGGTATTGGCAAAGCGAGCAGCATCTCGGCGTACCAAACGGGTAATTTCTAGGGTTTCAAACTCTATATTGCCATTTTTTCCACCCAAAAAATTCCAACCATGCCTATCATCAACATAACCATTTTTGTCATCATCTATGCCATTGTTCGGAATTTCTTTAGGGTTAGACCAGATTACTCTTTTCAAATCTTCGTGATTGAGATCTACGCCCCCATCTAAAACAGCTACAATCACAGGTGTCGATTTTTTACCTTTTAGCAATTCATTGTATGCTTTTTCGGTGCTTATACCAAAAGTTCCAGAGGTTTTTAAATCGAGGTTATACCAGTTGGCTTTTTCTTGAGCCCATCCGAAAAAAGGCAACAGAGCAAATAAAATTAAGGCTAAGCCACTTTTTAAAAAGTTGTTTTTCATGTTAATTATGCTATTTGTTTAAAAAAATGATTTAAGATGATATGATAAAGTGAAAGATTAGTTTTCTTCTACAATGATGCCATAATTGCTAAGTAAACCCGCCAATCCTTCTGCAGAAAACTTGGCCTTTTTGAGGGTGTTTTTTTCGGGATCAATAGTGAAATTAAAAGAGGAAACAAAGTTTGCCCCATTTAAAATGGTTCGCATAAATACGGCTGCACTTAAATCGCATTGCTCAAATACGACCGAAGTTAAATCAGTTTCCGAAAAATCTGTTCCTTTGAGGGAGCACTTATGGAAACAAGCTTTTCTGTTTTTCTTTTTCATAAAAGCTGCATAATCTAAAATGCAGTTGGTAAAATTGATGGTAAACAAAAAATCTTTGGTTTGGGTAAAATCTACGCCAACTAACTTACAATTTACAAACTCTACCTTATCGAAACCATTATGACCAAACTTAACCATACTAAAATTGCAATTGGTAAAAACACAATTGATAAAATCACAACCAAAAAAGTTTGTGTTGGTCAAATCGCAATTTTCAAAAGTACAATCATCAAACTGCGTTTCTAGAATACCTGTTTGAGGAAACGCTGTAAAATTTTGATTTTGGAAATAAAGGCTTTCTTGTATTTGCATGCATTAAAATTACAAGGCGCAAATTAATAAAAAGAATGAATAAGTTTTGAAAGAACAAGGAACAAAGAGCAAAGAACAAGGAACAAGGAACAAAGAACAAAGAATAAAGATTGCTTTACGCCCCTGATATAGTTTAAATATGGAAATGGATTTCAATCCCGCCGCTATAAACATGATAAAAAATATACATCTTTACCAAATGGAAGATCATTTGGTGCACAGCTTGGGAACAAAATTGGTAAAAGTAAAACCGATAGAAAAAGACCTTTATCGGGTGAGCATTGACAATAGACCAATTGGCAATATTAGGAAAAAAGACGGCGGCTGGATGATGGAAGAATACGCAAAAGAAGAGCTCACCGCCGAAAATGTTCAGCTTATCGGAGATAAAATTGATAAGTTACCATGGCAATTTACCCAATAAGTAAATCGCTAGCACGGACCTAAAAATCATCCATGTAAAAATTTTAATCAGCAGAATAGTTTGGGGTATCTTCTTTAAAATTTAGGGTGCTGTAGCCATAAGCACAAAGTAAAAGCATCATTAAAATAATTAGCCAAAGGGCATTGTAACTTAATTTTTCGGCCAAATAAAATCCGCCAGTTGGGCCAATTACTTGTGCAACCGACCAGCTCAGCGTATAGCCAGCGGCATATTGTCCACGGTTAAATTCGTTGCTACGCTTAATGACAAACGTATTGATAAAAGGCAACGCTAGCATTTCGCCAAAAGAAAAAAGCAACACGCTAAGCAAAGCCAAAACCATTGGCAAAAATTTGGGTAAAATAAGTACGGCAAAAGAAAAACCTACAATTAAAACACCCGAAATGATATAAAATATAGCCGATTTTTTATTTTCAATTTTGCTGATCATTACCATTTCAAATAGCGCAATAAGCACGCCATTTAAACCCAATATCAACCCAATTAAGGCTTCGTCTAAATGCCAAACTTCCTTAAAAAAAACAGGAACCACCCTAAACATTAAAAAGAAACAAGTGGCAAAAATGGAAGTGAGCAAGATAAATTTGATAAACAGTGTATCTTGCCAAGGCTTGCGCACAATCATATTTTTTACTTTTTCTTGCGTTGCTTTTCTAAACCCTTTTATAGTGGGTAAAAAAATTAAGATTGCACCCGCCACCAAAACACCTACCGTACCATCTACAATAAACAATAAGCTGTAGTTAAACGACGCGATGATACCCCCCATACTTACCCCAACTGCCCAACCCATATTTGTAGCCAACCTATTGAGGGAGTACGACCTTGTTTCTTTACCAGGGGCAGCATAAGCCGCTATTGCAGTAAAATTTGCAGGCCTAAATGCTTCGGAAAAAAAGCTAATGACAAAAGCCAAACCACACAAAGCATTAAAATGTTCTACTTGCGAAAAGAAGAGGAATAATATCCCTCCTAGCAATGATGACAAAATTTGGACCGGTCTAAACCCGAAAACATCGGTAAGTTTACCTCCTGCAGTTGCCCCTAAAATAGAACCTAGCCCAAAAAGTGAGATCATTATTCCAGCATCAGAAGCAGGACGATGCAAGGCTTGGGTAACATATAAACCCATAAAAGGAACGGCCATATAACCGCATCTATTCACTAAAATAACAATGCTCAACAACCATGTCTCTCGGCTTAAACCACTAAAAGAATTTTTATAAATACCAATGATCTGTTGAAACATAACCCGATTAAATTGATCCCAAAAATAGACATTAAGCTATTAAATTTTAGGTATAATTTATGTATGAAAAAAGTATTGCTTAATGCGGCACACATTAAAGGCTCAATAGAAGGGATTTCGGGGACAGAAAACATTCAATTGAGCTTAACTGATGATGATGAATTGCTATTAGATTAGCTTTTTTACCATCCAAATGTTACAGCCAAAATGACCGGTATTACCCAGTGCAGAAGATTGATGCTCGAAACCTAAACGTTCGTACAGATTAACGGCTTGGTCAAGCTCGGGCATGGTTTCTAAATACACATTTTGGAAGCCCAAGGTTATTGCTTTTTCAAAACATTTAAGAATAATTGCTTTACCTAATCCCCTATTTCTTGCTTGTGGACTAAGGTAAAGTTTTACCATCTCGCAAGTATCCAAAGGCAAACCATCGGTAGGATAAATGCCGCCGCCGCCAATGACAATCCCATTTTCTTCCACAATCCAATACGCAGATTTATTTTCTACAAAAGTAGCTGATAAATGATTTGTGCTATTATCAAAATAAGCTGTGCCAGGTTTATTTGCTTTAAATTCTGTTAAAACATTTTTAATAATTTTGCCCATTTCGGAATCATCTTTTGGTTGTATTGAACGTATGATAGGTTTCATGATAAAGTTGAATTAGAAAGTTAAAAACAAGTTATAGACCAAGTTCGTTGCCAAAAACCATTTGGCGGCAAACAATTCATTCCTTCTTTTTGGGCAAGTTCTTGCGTATGATTAATGCCATCGGCAATGCCACACCAAGGCTCTAAGCAAACAAAATTTGCGTCTTTTGCTGCCCAAATACCAAAATATGGAAATCCCTTAAAATTAAAATCTAGTCCGTGTTTGTTTTGGGTATTTAGCAAAGAGATTGTATCGCTTTTTAAGGCTTTAAAGACTAAAGCGTCGGTATAAAACAATTTACGGTTAAGCCCCAATTTGCCTTGGTTAAGCGAAATACTTGTAGTTTCATCGCATACCAGCCCGCCCGAAATTTGGTGAATAGAAAGCTTTTCGTCGTTATTAAATTGCAAAAAGTAATCCTCGAAAGTTGTATTTTTCGTTAAAGGTACCGCAAAAGCCGGATGGCCACCTACAGAAAAAAACAAGTTTTGTTGAGCAGGATTGATGACTTCATAAGTGCAAAAAAGGGTATGATTAGCTAACTTATAACGCAAGTTTAATTGAAATGCAAAAGGAAAATTTTTAAGAGTATCGACATTGTGCGTAAGGGTAAAAAGAATTTCATCTTCTGCGAGCTTTTCGTAAGCAAACTCCATGTCGCGGGCAAAACCATGCCTTGGCAGCTCATAATTTTGGCCATTATGGGTGTAAGTGTTGTTTTTTAATGCCCCAACAATTGGAAA
>CANHHZ010000098.1 GCA_947460275.1 Sphingobacteriaceae bacterium
AAATCAATAGTAAACAAAAAAAGCAGCTCGAAGCTGCTTTTTAATTAGTATAAAACTTATTATTTGCCTTTCCGCTCTAAT
Organism: Sphingobacteriaceae bacterium; assembly: GCA_947460275.1. Lineage (GTDB taxonomy): Bacteria > Bacteroidota > Bacteroidia > Sphingobacteriales > Sphingobacteriaceae > Pedobacter. The sequence continues at coordinate 82 of CANHHZ010000098.1, forward strand.
TGCATAGCCATCATTTCTTTCATGGTTTTGTTCATACCTTCGGTAGAACCATCTAAAAATATTACGTTTCCTTCACTGTTCTCTGCAAAATGCTTGATAGACTCTGTCCACATAGTAAATAAAATTACCGATATATCTAAGTTTGCTTGTTCCATTTCTTGGGCAGCTTTAGTCATTCCGTGTGCTACTTCTGCTCTAAATAGTGCAATACCTTGTCCGCGTAATTGTGCGGCTTCACGCTCTGCGGCTGCAGCAATTTTAATGGCGTTACCATCGGCTTCGGCCCCTTTAGTTTTGGTAATCAGCAAAGCCTGACCTTCATTTTCTGCCGCTGCTTTTAGGTTGTTTGAAGCCACTACACGACTCATAGAGCGCATAATTTCTTCATCAAAGGTAATATCGTTTAGTTGTAAATCTTGTAGATGATAGCCCCAACTTTCTAATACTTGGTCAATTTGATGTTTAACGTGTTCAACAATTTCGTTGCGTTGCGCCAACACATTTGCCTGCTTTTGTGTAGCCACATAAGCTCTTATCGAACCTTCAATGGTACGAATTAAAGCTTGCATCAAGTTGGTTGCATCTACAAATTTAAAGGCTACGTTTTTAATAGTTTCTTCATCGTGATTGATTACCGAATACAAAAGCATGGCTTTAAAATATACGTTAGCTTGGTCTTGGGTAACCGCCTGAAAAGAAAGTTCTACAGATCGGTTTTGAATAGAAATTCGAGAATGTATTTGTTCAATCAACGGAATTTTTAAGCTTAACCCTGGTCTAAGTTGCCTTCTGTATTTTCCGAAAACAGTAAGCACTGCGATTGTACCTTGTTTAACGGTTACAAAAGAGCTAAATAATACAATTAATCCAAAAAAGAGGAAGGATAAAATAAAATAATTCATATGTAGTTTGTTTTAAATAAATAATAATCAATAGTACTAAGAAACTCTGATTTTTTATAAAAAATCAAGCTATTTTTTCAAACAAAAATTTCAAAAAGCGTTTTGGTTTAAAAATATTTTAACTTCTCTTTTGCTGTGGAGTTTTAATGTTTTACAGTAATCTTGTTGTTCTCGAAACGCAAAAAATTATCTGGAAAATCTAGCGTTGTTAAGGTTTTCAGTTTTTTAAATGCATTAAATTCATCATCAAGCGTAAGCCTATTTATTTTATCTTGTTTTACAGAAATTACATCAGCAAATAAAAAATCACCTTTACTGTTTAGTTTTAGCTGTAAAATGGGTGCAAAACCGTTTGGGCCTTTTAAGCTAAACATGCCGTAAGTACAAAAGTTGCCCAAGCTGTACGCAATAAACTTATTTTTATAAACTTCTACCGCTCGTGTTACATGTGGACCATGGCCCAATACAATGTCTGCTCCGGCATCTATTACAGCGTGAGCAAAAGCATAAACATTTCCCCTGTTTTCATCGTAAAAAATTTCCGATTTTCTGTTTACACGTTCGAAATTAGCGCCTTCGCCACCACCATGAAAAGACACGATTACCACATCGGCAATTGTTTTTAGCTTATTTACTAAAATTTTGGCGCTATCTACGCGATTAATCGAAACGGTATTTTCGTTAGGTGCAAAAGCACAAAAAGCGAATTTTAGCCCATTCTGCTTAAAAATTTCAAAAGGCTTATTAAGCTGACCAGCATAATGTATTTGAAGTGAATCTAAAATTGTTGCGGTTCTTCTTCTTCCTAAATTACCAAAATCGCCAACGTGGTTGTTGGCAATACTCAACACGTTAAACCCCGCTTTTTTATAAATGCCTGCATATCTTTCTGGCATTCTAAAAGCAAAGCAGCTGTTGCTATTTGGGTTCGCACATTTGGTAGATTTTCCATTGTTTAAAAAACAGCCTTCTAAATTTCCGAATACGATGTCGCCTTTTAAATATTTTTCTACTTCCTTAAAGCTGTTTATGGCATCGTCTGAGGGTAAATTTTTTTCACTTGGATAAGCAGAACCTAACATCATATCGCCTACGGCAACTAGGCTTATCGTATCTTTTGATTTGTTTTTTGAAACATTACTTACGCTATTATTCTGTTGTGCAGTGGCTTTGCTATTATTTTGGCAGTTGATTAATAAGTAGGCAGTTAAAAATGTAAATACGCCAAGTGTTAAAAATCTTTTCATGGGTTACTTTCAATAAAAAATCCCCCTGAAATATAGGAGGATTATATGTTTTTGAAAAAAGGTTATTTAACTATTCTTCAATAAAATCTTTCTTTGCCGATTCTAAAATTCTTCCACCTTTGTAAAAATAACGGCTGTAATAAGGTTCGTTCAAATTGCTAATTACAACTCCTCTGGTGCTTGATGCATGCGCAAACCTGTTGTCGCCTAAGTAAATACCAACATGAGAAATGCTTCTGCTTTTTATTTTAAAAAATACCAAATCCCCTTCTTTAAGTTCGTCTTTACCTAGAGGATTTACCATACTAAAAATATCACGAGAGTTACGTAATATGGCTGTATTGAAAACTTTATCGTAAATAGCTTTAGTAAATGCCGAGCAATCAATCCCTTTTTGGGTGTTTCCTCCAAAACGATAAGGAGTGCCAATCCACTCATAAATAAATTTATACAACTTTAAGTTAGAGGTTGCATCAACGGCAACACCCATTACTTGAGAAAAATATTGTGAGGCTAAGTTGTCGGGATCTTCTAATTTATTTGCTTCTTTAGATTTATTTTGAGCATTTGCAGCAGAAAAACTACAAGCAATGATTAGCAGCGAGAACAAAAACTTTTTTATCATGTTATACTATTAAGTTTGGGTAAAAAGACACTTACACTTAAACGTACACCACTACGGGCTTATTGTTAAGACAGCAAAAATATAAATTTTATAGTTATTTTCCAAATAATATCTGACAAACCCTTTTGATAACTATCAGAAAACGAATGAGGTAAATGGTTTTGGCGTTGTTTAACCTACTTTAATAAATCTTTAAGCACCAAAAATAGAAAAACAATTAAGCCAACAACTATTTCATTTTTATACTTTTTGTGGAATGGTAATGATTTCATTTTACAAACTTATGTTTTTTTAAACAAAACTTTATTTTATGAACGTCTAATTTTTTGCACAAAATTTAATTCTTATATTTTATTCAAACCAAGTGAATTTTATGGGCAAACTATTAGATTATAAAATATAAGTTAGTTGATATGGCTTTATGCAAATTGTATCCCAGGCAATTTTGATCTAAAACGGACCATTTTGAAGCAAAAAATACAGGTTATACCAAGCAAAAACTATATTTTTACATTAAAACGTGTTAAAAATTGCAATAAAAAAATTAGATTTGCCTTCTAGATTAAAAATTAATACCTCAACATGAGTGCAGTAGAAATTAATAAAGATACCTATTTGAAATGGTTTGAGTCGATGTTGCTGATGCGTAAATTCGAAGAAAAAACCGGGCAATTGTACGGACAGCAAAAAATTCGTGGTTTTTGTCACTTATATATTGGTCAGGAAGCAGTTGTTGCAGGTGCAATTTCTGCTATGGGACCAGATGATTCTATGATTACAGCTTACCGTGATCATGCTCATGCGCTAGCTTTAGGCGTAAGTGCCAATAGTATCATGGCCGAAATGTATGGAAAAATTACAGGCTGCTCAAAAGGGAAAGGTGGTTCTATGCATATTTTTAGCAAGGAGCATAATTTTTATGGAGGTCATGGTATCGTCGGTGGTCAAATCCCCTTGGGGGCTGGTATTGCTTTTGCCGAAAAATACAAAGGCACTAAAAATGTAAATGTTTGTTACATGGGCGATGGCGCTGTACGTCAAGGGGCGTTAAACGAGGCTTTTAATATGGCTATGTTATGGAAATTACCTGTAATTTTTGTTTGCGAAAACAATGGTTACGCCATGGGTACATCGGTAGAGCGTACTACCAACATGACCGATATTTATAAAATAGGTTTAGGCTTTGATATGCCTTGCGCACCAGTTGATGGAATGGATCCAGTTGCTGTACACAATGCAATGGATGAAGCCATACAACGTGCACGAAATGGAGAAGGGCCAACGTTTTTAGAAATGAGAACTTATCGCTACCGTGGGCATTCGATGTCTGACCCAGCGAAATATCGTACCAAAGACGAGTTGGAAGAATACAAGGCAAAAGATCCTATTGACCAAGTTCGAGAAGTTATTATAAAAGAAAAATATGCTGACGATAAATGGATTGCTGAGATTGAAGAAAAAGTAAAATCAATTGTTGATGAATCGGTAAAATTTGCTGAAGAGTCTCCATGGCCTGAGGCTGAAGAACTTTTTAAAGATGTTTACGTACAAACAGATTATCCTTTTCAAGATTAATTTATTAACGCATTACAATAGATTTATATAAATGGCTGATATAGTAAAAATGCCCAAAATGAGCGACACCATGACCGAAGGGGTAATGGCGAAGTGGCACAAAAAAGTGGGAGATAAAGTTAAGAGTGGCGATGTTTTAGCTGAAGTTGAAACCGATAAGGCAACAATGGATCTAGAATCTTATTGGGATGGAACACTGTTGTATGTAGGCGTAGAAGAAGGTAAAGCTGTGCCAGTTGACGCAGTTATTGCAGTAATTGGAAAAGAAGGCGAAGATTATAAAGCGGCTTTAGCAGCAGAAGGTGGAGCCGAAACTGCAAAAACTGAAAGTCCGAAAGCGGAAACAAAAACAGAAGCAACCGCACCTGTACAAGGTGGTGGATTAAGCGAGGCTGATTTAGATAAAATGGGCGTTACTGTAATCCGTATGCCTTTATTAAGCGACACCATGACCGAAGGCGTTATTGCCGGCTGGCATAAAAAGGTAGGGGATAAAGTTAAAGGCGACGATATATTAGCTGATGTTGAAACCGATAAGGCAACCATGGAAATTATGGGTTATGCCGATGGAACGTTGCTACATGTTGGCGTAAATAAAGGCGAAGCAGCCAAAGTAAATGGTATTATTGCTATCGTGGGCCCTGCCGGAACAGACGTTTCTGGCATTTTGGCCGGAGGCATTAGCTCAACTGTAACTGCAGCCGAGAAAGCAGAATCAGCACCACCACAAGCGGCAACGCAAAGTCAAGAAAGTACGCCGACCCCTTTGGCAAACACAAGTGGCGGTCGTATTATTGCATCGCCATTGGCTAAAAAAATAGCTAAAGATAAAGGAATTGATCTTGCACAAGTTGCAGGCAGTGCGGAAGGTGGTCGTATTATTAAAAAAGATATCGAAAACTTTACGCCTGTTCAAGCAGAAAGCGGAAAGCAGAAAGTAGAAAGCGTATCGGGCGATAAACCTGCTGCGCCTGTAATTCCAACTTATGTTGGCGAAGAAAAATATACTGAAGTTCCTGTTTCGCAAATGCGCAAGGTAATTGCGAAGCGCTTGGCCGAAAGTTTATTTACCGCTCCTCATTTCTATTTAACTATAAGTATTGATATGGACGGCGCAATTGCTGCCCGTACGCAAATTAATGCGGTAGCTCCTGTAAAAGTCTCGTTTAACGATATCGTAATTAAAGCTGTTGCAGTAGCATTGAAAAAACATCAAGCAGTAAACTCATCGTGGGGTGGCGATAAAATTCGTTTCAATGAGCATACCAACATTGGCGTGGCTATGGCTGTTGAAGATGGATTACTTGTGCCAGTAGTGCGTTTTGCCGATGGTAAATCTTTATCTCACATTTCTGCAGAAGTAAAAGAATACGGCGCAAAAGCGAAAGCCAAAAAACTACAACCTTCAGATTGGGAAGGAAGTACATTTACAGTTTCTAACTTAGGTATGTTTGGTATTGATGAATTTACATCGATCATCAACTCTCCTGATGGAGCTATTTTATCAGTAGGCGCCATACAACAAGTGCCTGTTGTTAAAAATGGTGCGGTTGTACCAGGAAATGTAATGAAGTTGACTTTAGGTTGCGATCACCGTGTGGTTGATGGAGCAACTGGAGCAGCATTTTTACAAACCCTAAAAGGATTGTTAGAAGAGCCAATTAGACTTTTGGCCTAAACATAATTTGTCATCGACAGCTTTGGATCTCTTCCTGAGCTTGTCGAACAAAAAAGCTACCCCAAAAAGGTAGCTTTTTTGTTGTACTTAATTTTAAATCAGGCATTTGGGCTTTAAATAAAAATCGTAGCTTAGCTTTACCTAAAAATTTATTCAACATGAAAAAAATAGCTTATTTTTTATTGGTTGTAGCAGGGTTAAGTGCTTGTAAACAATCAAATTCTTCCAATCAAAATTTTGCATCGCTTTGCGAGCTGTATTACCAAGAAGGGCTTAAATTAAATCCACTAAGTGCTACAGTGGCTGGCGATGAGCGTTACAATGATTTATTGCCAAATGATGGCACAGCCGAATTTAAAGCCCAATATGCTGCATATAATCAACGGTTTTTAGATAGTTTGAGTAATTACGATAGAGAAAAATTAACCGCCAACGATAAACTTTCTTTTGATTATTTAAAAGATGAACTTGAACTCAACAAAGAAGGATTAAAATACCATTTCGAATATTTGCCGTTTAACCAAATGTTTGCTTTGCCGCTTACCATTGGTCAATTTGGTTCGGGTACGGGTGCGCAACCTTTTAAAACCGTAAAAAATTACGACGATTGGTTGAAACGTGTGACTTCGTTTTCGGTTTGGGCCGACACAGCCATTGCCAACTTTAAAAAAGGAATGCAAAATGGCGTGGTTTTACCAAAGGCTTTGGTGGCAAAAATGATTCCTCAAATGCAAAGTATGGTAGTAGCCAAGCCAGAACAAAGCTTGTTTTATGGGCCAGTTAATTTAATGCCAAAAGATTTTTCGGCAGCTGAAAAACAACGTTTAACTGAGGCTTATAAAAATGCAATTGCAAACGTTATTGTGCCAACGTATAAAAAGTTGGGTGATTTTTTACAAAACGAATATTTGCCTAAGGCGAGAACAACTTCAGGCTATTCTGCCATGCCAGGCGGTGCCGAAATGTATACATATTTGGTGCGCCAACAAACTACAACGACCAAAACACCTGAAGAAATTTACCAAACAGGCTTAAAAGAAGTTGCCAGAATTAGAACTCAAATGGATAGCATTAAAAATTTGGTAGG
>CANHHZ010000099.1 GCA_947460275.1 Sphingobacteriaceae bacterium
AACTTTTTACCAATAGCTGCGAAATTATAGATGCCAAAATATCTAAACGCTTGCTAGAAAGTATCTTTCAAAAATATAGCCCTTTACATGATGGTGCCGTAGTAATTGCCGAAAATAAAATTAAAAGTGCAAGCTGTATTTTACCACTTACAGATAATGATAAGCTGCCAACTCAGTTTGGTTTGCGCCACAGAGCCGGTATTGGCGTAACCGAAACTACTGATGCGGTAGCTATAATTATATCTGAAGAAACAGGAGAAATTGCCTACGTAAAACAAGGAAGGGTAAGAATGAATGTATCTCTTGGCGAACTAGAAAAATTGCTAAATAAGGATTTTTAGGAACAAGGATAAAGGAGCAAGAATTTTAGATAAACTCAATCTTTATTCCTTGCTCCTTGTTCTTTTATCTCAACTAGCAGTATTGCTCAAAAGCACCAATAAGGCTATCTGCTATCATTTGTGCCGGACGTCCTTCAATTTGATGACGCTCTATCATGTGCACCAATTTCCCATCTTTAAACAAGGCCATAGCTGGCGATGATGGTGGAAAAGGCATCATATAGCCTCTTGCTCTATCTACCGCTTCTTTTTCCATACCTGCAAAAACTGTAACCAATTTATTTGGATGTTTTGCATTTGCCGAAGCAATTTTAGCTGCAGGACGAGCATTGGCAGCCGCACAACCACACACCGAATTTACAACAACCAATACGGTTCCTTCACTTGTAATGGCTTTATCTACGGCATCGGCCGATTTTAATTCTTCAAAACCTACGTTGGTCAACTCAGCACGCATAGGCTCAACTAAATATTCTGGATACATATTTTTCGTTTATTTTAATACAATTATACAAAGATAAGAAACAAAGGTGGCTAAAAATTGTTGTGTGATAAATTAACAATTACTTGACTTTGAAAATTAATGTAGCAACAATTATCACTTATCTATTGAATTAGTTATATTTGATTTATAATCAAGCAATTACTACTCGTAAAAAAGAGCGAAATAACCCAATAAACTGCCCTTAAGCATAAAAAAGAGAATTTTAAGCATAAGTAATTTACGATAGCGAAATCCGAATTTAGAAAATATTGAGCCTTAATTTTTTAAAAAAAGTTATTAAATCCTGAGATTTAAATCTCAAATTTAAAGTTATATAAGTCATGGATTTGTTAAAAATTAAGCAACAACAATTGAATAACCAAGACCAACCAAATTAATAAGTTTAAAAAATTGAAGTGGAGTCCAGAAACCACTAAAATAAACGGGGAGTATCTGAAAATCCACAAGAGTAGGATAAACTAAACAAATAAAAAATGCAAGAATCACTAAAAATTGCAAGTGATAATTACGTGGCTTTCACGTTTTTTATCGGAACCATGGCTATGATGGCCGCCTCAGTATTTTTCTTTTTTGAGCTAAACAACACCCCTCAAAAATGGAGAACTTCTGTGCTAGTATCAGGTTTAATTACTTTTATTGCAGCAGTACACTACTACTACATGAGAGGTTACAACCTTGAAACTGGAGATTCACCTACCTTTTTCCGTTACGTTGATTGGATTTTAACTGTGCCGTTGATGTGCGTAGAGTTTTATTTAATCACCAAAAAAGCAGGAGCTAAAATTGGTTTGTTGTGGAAATTAATTTTCGCATCATTAGTAATGTTGGTAACTGGTTATTTTGGCGAAACAATTTACGTTCAAAACAGTGTACTTTGGGGTGTAATCTCTGGAGCTGCGTATTTCTACATTGTTTACTTGGTATGGTTTGGCGAAGTTGCAAAACTTGCACAAACTGCTGGAGCACAAGTGGCTAAAGCAACCAAAATTTTGGGATGGTTTGTGTTAGTTGGATGGGCTATCTATCCACTAGGCTACATTTTAGGAACACCAGGTGGCTTATTTGGCATTCAATTAGTTGCTGATAAAGCAGCAGCCACGCATGCAATGGATATTGTTTACAACATTGCAGATGCGATTAACAAAATTGGTTTTGGTTTAGTTATCTACGCTTTAAGTAGATCTGAAGACTAAAATTTAACTTTTCAAAAAAGGGGGTTTTAAAACCCCCTTTTTTAATGCTTAATCATTAGAACCTGCTGATTTTTGTTTCCACGAGAGTGTCTATCATTTTATTTTTTAGGCGTCAAACAATATTTTCTGGGAAAATCAGCAGATGTGCTAGTTTACAAATTATAAAGGATAAAGCGTGTTGTGTTTGATAAGACAAACAACGTTTGACCAAAATTTATTATGCTAAAAAACACATCATTAAATGTAGTAAGGCAACTAGTTGATCAAAAATATGCTAGCTTGTTAACTCCATTCTATGTACTGGCTTTAAGCTTGATGCTTTGGTTATTACAAAGCACAGCACCTCAAGTTTCTGCCTACGTTGAACCCTGCCTTTTTGTAATTGGTCTGTTTTTTTTGGGAATACCCCATGGGGCAATAGACCACTTATTGGAGAGCAACAACTTTAAAACCAAACCCACCTTAAACTTTATCGTTAAGTACGTAGGTACTGCAACCATTTATTTTGTCTTATGGGTTTTATTACCCAATCTAGCATTAATCTTTTTTTTAATTTACTCTGCCTGGCATTTCGGGCAAAGCGATATTAACGAGTGGCAACCGCATCATAAAAATCAATTAAAAAGCTGGGCTTGGGGAATTTTAGTTTTGACTATCGTATTAGGTGGGCATGTTACCGCAACCAATAGCATACTTACCAATATGAAGGTGCTAAACATCCCGTTCAACAATACCCAAGGCAAAATGATAAGTGCCTTTTTTATAGGTATAGCAATTGTATGGGCTATTATAGAACGACAAAAAAAAATGTTTATTAGTGGCTTAATGTTAGCTGTAGGTATTCAACTCCCCCTAATTACTGCTTTTGGCTTGTATTTTATTGGCCAGCATAGTGTAAATGGCTGGTCGCATTTAAAAAGAGGATTAAATGTAGGAAATAAGGATTTATTTCTAAAAGCACTTCCTTTTACCCTCAGAGCATTTATTTTATTTATTATTATTTATATCGTACTTCAAAGCAGTTGGTTAAACTACTCGAACGAGCAAGTATTGGCTACATTTTTTGTGTTTATCTCTTGCATCAGCTTTCCTCATGTAATTGCCATGCACAAGTTTTATAAAAAGTTCTTGTAAATGCCCTAGACGCCTATATTTCAACTTTAGGAGAAAATAAATCGAACAACAAGAAACTAGACATACATCAAATTCATTTCTTTTAGTGTTAAAAATTTTCTCTAAAAAAGCTCGGATATTGTTATCATCCAAATGTTATAATTCTTATTTGGCAAAAGCCTAAACTTTCAAGTATTAAATATTAACAACGAAATTAGTTACTTTTGCAGCGTGGAAAAAGAAATGGGCTGCAAATTGTTTGCTTTCTTTTCAAAAAACACAATAAACAATTGATTATCAATTAATTAAAAACAAATTTATGTCATCAGTAGAGACAACGTACGTTCCTTTTAAAGTTAAGGACATTTCACTGGCAGAATGGGGCCGCAAAGAAATCGGATTAGCAGAAGCAGAAATGCCAGGCTTAATGAGCTTGCGCAAAGAATTCGGCCCATCAAAACCTTTAGCAGGCGCTCGTATTGCGGGCTGCTTACACATGACCATTCAAACTGCAGTTTTAATCGAAACATTGGTAGCATTAGGTGCAGAAGTTACTTGGTCGTCATGTAACATTTTCTCCACTCAAGATCACGCCGCTGCTGCGATTGCTGCCGCTGGTATTCAAGTTTATGCTTGGAAAGGCTTAAACGAAGAAGAATTTGATTGGTGTATTGAACAAACTTTACATTTTGGTCCAGAGCGCAATCCTTTAAACATGATTTTAGATGATGGTGGCGATTTAACCAACATGGTATTTGATAGATTTCCTGAATTAATTGCTGCAATTAAAGGTTTATCCGAAGAAACTACAACTGGGGTGCACCGCTTGTACGAAAGAATGAAAAACGGAACATTGCACTTACCTGCAATTAATGTAAACGATTCGGTAACAAAATCTAAATTTGACAACAAATATGGTTGCCGCGAATCATTAGTTGATGCTATACGTCGTGCTACCGATGTAATGATGGCCGGTAAAGTAGCTGTAGTTTGCGGTTACGGCGATGTGGGCAAAGGTTCTGCAGAATCTTTAAGCTCACAAGGTGTACGTGTTATCGTTACCGAAATTGATCCAATTTGTGCTTTACAAGCGGCAATGGAAGGTTACGAAGTAAAAAAACTAGCTACAGCCATTAAAGAAGCCGACATCGTGGTAACTACCACTGGTAACTGCGATATCGTTCGCGAGCAACACTTTAGAGCATTAAAAGACAAAGCAATTGTTTGTAACATTGGTCACTTCGACAATGAAATTGATATGGCTTGGTTAAATAAAAACTACGGGCACACCAAAGTAGAAATTAAACCTCAAGTTGATAAGTACGTTATCGATGGTAAAGATGTAATTATTTTGGCCGAAGGCCGTTTAGTAAATTTAGGTTGCGCTACTGGGCACCCAAGTTTTGTAATGAGCGCATCTTTTACCAACCAAACATTGGCGCAATTAGAATTGTGGACTAACCCAGGCAAATACGAAAATAAAGTTTATGTGTTACCTAAACATTTAGACGAAAAAGTTGCCCGCCTACACTTAGAAAAAATTGGCGTAGAACTAGATGTTTTAGACACTCACCAAGCCGAATATATTGGTGTAAATGTAGAAGGTCCGTTTAAGCCAGACACATATAGATACTAACCTCACCCCAGCCCTCTCCTTAGAGGGAGCAGGTTAAAAAGAGATGTGCGCTTGTACATCTCTTTTTTTTGTTTTGTTAATCAGTATTTGCCGAAAGAAACGACAAAGCCTGCTTACCGCAGAAAGGCAATCTTAACCCCAGCTTTTTCTTCTTTTCGAAAATCAAAGTCAGTATTTCTTGGCGGCTCTAGCCCTGCTTTGTGTTACAAGTTTTTTGTGAATTTAACCCTCAACCCTAATCTTAACTAAACAAAAAAGCTTTCCACGCCAATCAGGTTTAATTTTTAAGGTCAGTTTTTCATCGTTACCATATACAATACGCCTAAAAATTACGTTTATAAATCAGTACTTTTGAACAAATTAAAATTGCATGAAAAAATTAATCTTTAGCCTTTGTATTGGCTTCATCAGCTTTGCGGCAAATGCACAAAATACCAACCAAAAAAACGAAACAAACGCAACCGAAACAAAACAAATTAAAAATCAAACTGTAGAAATAGCCTGTGGCGAATGTCAATTTAAAATGAAGGGGAAAAGCTGCGATTTAGCAGTTAAAATAGATGGAAAAACTTATTTTGTAGATGGAAAAGGAATCGATGATTTTGGCGATGCACATAACGAACATGGTTTTTGCAATGCCATTAGCAAAGCAGAAATTACAGGCCAAATTTTAAACAACCGCTTTAAAGCAAGCACAATCAAATTGTTGCCAAAAAACAAATAATTGAGTTCATACTTTGATCTTTAAGCTTTGGGCTTAAAGCCCTATCTTTGCAACATGACAAAACTATCGGTCAACATTAATAAAATTGCCACACTACGCAACAGCCGAGGTGGCAACAACCCCAATTTGGTAAACGTTGCTTTAGATTGTGAACGTTTTGGTGCCCAGGGCATTACCGTACACCCCCGCCCCGACGAGAGACATATCCGCTACCAAGACGCCTTTGATTTAAAAGCGGTAATTGCTACAGAATTTAACATAGAAGGCAACTGCAAAGAGCAAAAATTTATAGACCTTGTTTTGGCCAACAAACCCGCACAAGTAACTTTAGTGCCAGATGCACTAGGGCAAATTACCTCAAACCATGGCTGGGATACTATTAAAGGACAAGCCTACCTCAAAGAAATGGTAGATTTGTTTAAAAATGCGGGCATCAGGGTGTCTATTTTTGTAGATCCAATTGTAGAAATGATTGAAGGCGCCGCAAAAACTGGCACCAACCGCATTGAATTGTATACCGAAGATTACGCAAAAAACTTTCACAGTAATAAAGAAAAAGCAATTGTCCCTTACGTTACTGCAGCTAAGAAAGCAAACGAATTGGGCTTGGGCATTAACGCCGGGCATGATTTAGATTTAGAAAATCTGCACTATTTTTCGCAAAATATTCCAAATTTGCTAGAAGTTTCTATCGGCCACGCCTTAATCTGCGATGCTTTGTATCTAGGTTTAGAAAACACCATTCAACTTTATTTAAAACAGTTAAATACCCATCCCTAAATCCCCTAAAGGGCACTTAAAACTTAAAACCTAACACTTACAACTTCAAAATATGCTCAAAGGAGTGATCCTCGTTCTTTTTGGTGCCTGTAGTTTCGGCATCCTTTCTACTTTTGTAAAACTGGCTTACGTCGATGGCTATTCGCTCAGCGACGTTACTGGAACTCAAGCGTTTTTTGGCGCAATTATTTTATGGTTGTGCTATTTTATTCAAACTAAAACTAGAAAACCTTTAGTGGTTAAAACCATTAGCCCTTGGTACATATTATTGGTAGCCGGCTCATTTACTGGTTTGGTAAGTATGTTTTATTACCAATGCGTAAAACTAGTTCCAGCATCATTGGCTATTATTTTGTTAATGCAATTTGTGTGGATTAGCGTTTTGCTAGAGCTTTTCATCTACAAGAAAAAACCAACTAAGTTACAATTGCTAGCCGTATTTTTTGTATTGGCAGGCACAGTTTTAGCCAGTGGCTTTACCACACAAAACTTTAGTGAAATCAACATAAAGGGCATTGTTTTTGGCATGTTAGCAGCACTCTGCTATGCCATTTTTTTAATGTTAAACGGCAAGTTAGGCAACGATTATCCACCACTTAAAAAAAGTGCATTGATGATAACTGGTGCTTGCATTTTAATTTTTATTGCGCTACCCCCTCAGTTTTTAACAAATGGGGCCTTAGGCGGAAGCCTTTTTAAATGGGGGATAATTTTAGCTGTGTTTGGAACAGTTATCCCTCCTATTTGTTTTTCAAATGGCATTCCAAAAGCGGGTTTAACCTTAAGTTCAATTTTAAGTTCGGTAGAACTGCCTGTGGCGGTAATGATGTCGAGCTTAGTTTTACACGAACAAGTAAACTTTACAAGGTGGATGGGTGTTTTAATTATA
>CANHHZ010000100.1 GCA_947460275.1 Sphingobacteriaceae bacterium
AAGGTTTTACGTGGCCTACCAACAATAAGACCTAAAACAAAGCCAATCAACACGCAAACGCCAATTACAATAAGTTTAGATACCGGAACTGCACTCATAAATATAAAATTGAAATCAACAGGCTCATTATTTACTGTCAAAAATAAGGTTAGCAATGCTGTGGCTACGATGATGAATATGGTTTTGCTGCTCATGATTTTAAAAACTATAGTTAAATATTAGCTCTAATATAGGGTTTGGATTGTATTTTTTGTTTACAAATATAACCCTTGTGCCTAAATCTATTACTGGTTGGTAACGCAATAGGTTTAAACTACTACGCAATTCGAACCCAAATGTTTTAGGTTGGGCTAAATTTGTTTGGTTCCCAATGTTTTCGTAGTGGCTAAAAAATCCTCCCCTAAGGTTTCTAATGTAGGCTAAACTCCCAATTTCTGTATCGGGAAAGGCTATTGGAAATTTGTAATTCAGTAGTAAAGTATTTTTAAGTTCGCTTTGCGCTCTAATTTGTCCGTAACCGTAAACTGTGGGTATTTCGTTATTAAATCTTAAAATTTCGCTACTTTCTTGGAAATTGAAGCTTGCCATAAAAGAGTGGTTCTTTGCCAATCCTGGAAAATAAAAAGCTGTTTGCAGGGCCATTAAATCGCCTTTAAGGTTTTTGTCGAACGGTTGGTTAAAGTAGGTAAGGCTAAATGCCTGCGCCCATCTTGGTGCAACATCTCTTTCCGCACTGCGTACAGAATGGCTAAAAGCAAAACGGTAGTTCATTGGAAACAACAATTCTTTTTTAAACAAAGTGGCTTCGAGGGGCTCAAAATTTCTTTGGGTGTAAGTAGTTCCAATTTCGGAGATAAAACTGTAATTGTGATGATAAGCATTTACACTTAGCGGCACGCTTGCTTTTAGGTTGATGTAGTTTTCTCGCCAGTTGGCTTGGTTTAGGACATTACCATACTTATAAAACGCAGTACGTGGCCTATTTTTAAAAGTTGCACTTAAAACAGGATAAAGTGATTTGTAATTAAAACCTGCGTTGTATTCCATCTTCCGAGTATCATTGTTAAACAACATACCTGCAAAAAAATCGAAGGTGTTGAGCAAGTCGTTAGATTTAAGTTGCAAGCCAGGTTGGTCGTCATCGTCTAGCGTTGGACTAATGCTATGAAAATTGAATAAATGCTGCAAAGGTTTAAAGTTTTTGCTGTTGTAAATGCTATCAGGTACATTGGCAAAAACATTGCTTGTGTTGTCTTGTTTTTCGGCGGTTTCTCCAAAATATACAAAATTGTTTGTTCCTATACTTAATTCTTTAATCGGGGTTTTAGCAATTTCGAAACCCATCAATTGGTAATTGTTAAAAAGAATTGATTGTTGGTCGCTGGTTAAGCTCGCATTAAAAGCGCCGTATTTTGAGGCCGTTAGTGCGTTTATCTTTTTGTTAGCAATATTTACCTCATAAACATTATCAATACCGTTAAAATGGGCGTTAAATGCTATTTTATCGTTAATAAAAATAGGTCTGCTTAATTGCTGGTTTGTCTCATCAATTAATTTGGTCTTTGTCTCGTTGGCTTTTAGCCAAAGCGATTTGCCTTTTTCGCCTACGGCAATCCAAGTTATTTTAGTTCCATCAGCGTTTAATGCTGGGGTTTGTAAAATTAAATTTTCTGGGTTTGGGTGCGTGGTTAATATTTTCCCGGTTTGTGGGTCGAGTTCAACTAAATTAAAATTATTGCTCAAATCAACCTGTATGGCTACTAATTTTTTACCGTCGGCAGATAGCGTAGGGGAGAAGAGCCTGGTTTTTGAGGTAATTTGTCTTTTTTCTTTGGTGAATAAGTTGTAAGTGCATATTACGCTGTAGCTGCGTTGTTTGTAGCGTGGATCAAATCTAATCTCGTCCCAAACTAAAACGTTGTTGGCGTAGCTAAACCAAGGTTGTTCTTGATAGGCAATTTTAAATAGTTGCGTTTCGCTTTTGTCTTTGTTTATCATCACAAATCCAGCAACATCTGCTTTAGTTTGTTTAAGTACTAAGATTTTGTTGGCCGAAACTTCTGTTGGTAAGAAGTAATTGCTGGCGAACTTAGATTTTTTATTCAGGCTTGTGTAATTTTCAGGTGGGCTTAAGCTGTCCTGTATTTGCCAAGCTGTTTGAAGCTGTTCTTGGGTTTTTAAAAAGTATTTTTTGGTGTTGTAGCCGGTAAATCTTTTTAGGCTATTCGCAAAAGGGTATAAACGTAATGGTCGCTTATGGATGTCGCTTAGCAAGCTATCAGCAATTTTTTGTCCAAATTCTTTATTTAATTGAGCAATCATCAAATAGCCGATTTGATAATAACCTGGCGTTTGGTCTTTATTGGAGCCGAAATACGCTTTTGAATATGAAAATCTTGTACCGCTGAGTAATGAAGCTCGGTAAGGCATGATCCAGTTCGGTTGTCTTCCTCGGCCTGCATTTGTTAACGAAGTTTCGGTATGTACTGCATCTCCTTCTAAAAACCATATGGGTGTACTAAGTCCTAAGTAAGCAAAGTAAATTTCTTGCAAAAAGGTTCGAGGCTTGCCGCCAGTAATTTTATCGAACTGGGCAACATGTCTAAGTTCATGAACTGCTAAGTTGTTGAGCCAATCTTGACTGTCGAAATACTGCGGAGGTGTGGTGTAAAATTGCGACTTTTTTGGGGCGAGCTGAACGAAGCCATTTGCGATTGTTCCGCGGTTTTGTAAAACGATTGGAATGCTTGTTTTTTGTAGACCTAAACTATTGCCAATACGCGGGTAAATGTAGGGTAGGGTATTGGCCATTCTTTGTGCTTCTTTTTCTAACTCGGTAGGGTAGATGATTTTAAACCCACTATGGTTAATTTCCTTAAATTTTACACTAAGCGGGTTTTGTTCGCTGTCGAAAATTTGTGCGAAACACCTTTGTGAAATATTAGTTAAACTAATTAATCCTAATACACTGATAATTAATTTTTTATGTATTGTGTATAGCTGCATAAATGAGGTTTGCTAATTTTTTTAGTTTATAGGGGTTTGATTTTGTTTTTATATATGTTTTTTAACTTAATATATATTAATTTAAGTAACTGATATTAAGTACATTATTTATTAATATTAAATACTTAATTGATGTGTTTTTTCTTTAATTAGGAGGTAAAAAACCTCTTTTTTGATTGGTTAAATATACTTTAAATTAAATCAATATTACAAAAAATAGTATACACTATCCTTAACTTTTTTTAATCAATTTTTTTGTGAATCTGAACAGTTTGTATGCTAAAATTGATTTTATAAAAATATTAAATTTGAATATTTTTCCTACAATATTTGGGATGAAAGTAGGGATTTTGGGTTAACTTTGTGAGTGTATTTGAGTCGTATTTACGTCTTTATCTAGAGGTTTAAAATGAGATCAAACAAAGTCTTTTTTGCTTGATTTTTTTAAGTTTTAAGTTAAGGTTTCCAGCAAAAATTTAGTTTAGGTTTTTACGTTTTTTGTAGATAGGATAAATAAAAACGGCTGCAAGTACGAGTATTGCGCCTACGTAAAACCCTGTGGTCATTTGTTCTTTTTTGCCAAAGCATAGATAAGCAATAAGAATGCCATATACTGGCTCTAAATTGGTAATTAGGGCTACTTTAAAAGCCGAAATGGTGCGCATAACTGCTACACCAGCTACATAGGCTAATGCTGTACAAATGGTGCCTAAAATAATCAGGTAAATCCAATCTGCGCTGCTTAAATGAAAGGTTTCTTGTTTTAGCGTTCCATCGTAAATTCGATATAAACTAATCCAAAAAAAAGCCCCTATAAGCTCATAAAAGCCAATTATACTAGGTTCATTCTTTTGTACAAAAGTAGAATTAATGGTAGAAAAAATACTTGCTGCTAAAGCGGTAATCAAGCCAAAAATAATGCCTGTGGTGTATTGAGTTTCGAATTTGAAAATGAGGCTAATGCCTAAAATAATGACAAAACCTATCAGTATGTCGGCTTTTGACAAGCGCTGCTTCTTAACCAAAGGTTCTAGAATCGAGGTAAATAAGGTAATAGATGAGATACAAATCAAAGCAACCGAAACCGTTGACACCTTAATAGCATAAAAGAAGAATATCCAATGTGCTGCCACAATGCTGCCCGTAAAAAAAAACTTTAGAAATAAACTACGGCTAACATTAATGTTTTTTTTAGTAATTAAGAAGTAGATAAAGAGTGTTAAACTAGCAATTAACACCCTGTACCAAACCAATTGCACCGAGCTAATGGAAATTAAAGCACCTAAAATGCCTGTAAAACCCCAAATAAATACAGTTAAGTGTAAAATGATTAAGTTTTTGTTTTCGGTGTTTTGTAGAGGTGAATTCATGATTATTTTGGTGCTCTTTTAATTAAAAATAAGCCTAAAGCACCAAAAAATAACGTTGGCAATAAAATGGCTAATAATGGGGGCAAACCACCCTTGGTAGAAAACATTTTGGCAAATTGGTTGAATACAATATAGCCAAAGCTCAAAAATATACCAATTCCTAAAGGTAAGCCCACTCCACCTCGTACTTTGCGAGACGATAAAGCAACCCCAATTAAAGTGAGTACAAACGCAGAGAAAGGTTGAAACCATCGTTTGTATTGTTCAAAAAGCAAGTCGCTCATGATGCCCGAACCTCTTATTTTTTCTTTTGTAATTTTATCAGAAAGCTCGCTGTTGCTCATACTTTCAAATACATTTTGATAGGCTGAAAAATCATTTGGTTGCATATCTAAAATGGTGTCTTTTTCCAAGCTAGTGCCATTTATCATCTGTTCTTTAAGCCCATTGATATTTCTAACACTGTAGTTTATAATTTTCCACACATTTTTAACCGAGTCCCATTTGATTTGCTCAGCTACTAATTTCTTTTTTAACTCGTAGCCTTCAAACTTATCCAGCGAAAATTTATAACCTATGTTTGTCTTATTGTCAAAATTATCTATGTAGATGTACGTATTGCTATCTACCATCATGTGGATATTTGTTTTGATAAATGGATCTTTTTTGTTGACTACTTCATTCTCAAACTTATTTTTTATCCGGTTCGTATAAGGAAGAATATAAAGATTTGACAATAAATTGGCCGAAAAAATGATAAAAGCAGAGATGAAATAGGGGCGTAAAAAACGGTTAAAACTTACTCCTCCACTTAAAATGGGTACAATTTCGGTTTGATCGGCCATTTTTGCGGTAAAGAATATAACGGCAATAAAATTAATTAAAGGCGAAAGCATGTTCACGTAGAAAGGGATAGAGCCTGCGTAATATTGAGTTATAGCACCCCAAATGGTAATATCGTTTTGTAAAAAATCATCAAATTTTTCAGATAAATCGAAAATAACGATGATTACCACGAATAAAAATAAGGTATAAACAAATGTACCCAAATATTTGCCTATCAAATAGGCGTCAATAATTTTTAATCGTTTTTTAAAAAAATCCATTTACAGTTTATTACCTAATATTTTTACCATTTTATTTTTCCATTCGTAAAATTCGCCTGCAATTATTTTTTCTCGGGCTTCATTTACCAACCATAAATAAAAATGTAGGTTATGCAAGGTAGCAATTTGTGCGCCTAAAATCTCTTTAGAATGCATTAAATGCCTTAAATAAGCTTTAGAGTAAACTTGGTCGGCAAATAAGTCGCTTTCAGCATCAATTGGAGAAAAATCATTTTCCCATTTCTTGTTGCCAATATTTATAATTCCGTTTCGGGTAAAAAGCATTCCGTTTCGTGCATTTCGGGTAGGCATTACGCAATCAAACATGTCAACCCCCAAGGCAATGTTCTCTAAAATATTGATCGGTGTTCCTACGCCCATTAAATAACGCGGTTTATCGGCAGGTAAAATGTTACAAACCACCTCTGTCATGCCGTACATTTCTTCGGCAGGTTCGCCAACCGAAAGGCCTCCAATGGCATTACCCTCCCTATTTGTGCTTGCTATAAATTCGGCAGACTTTACGCGTAAATCTTTATAAACAGATCCTTGTACAATTGGGAACAATGTTTGATCGTAACCATATTTAGGCTCGGTGGTATCAAAACGATTGCAACAGCGCTTAAGCCATCTGTGCGTCATGTTGATAGAATTTGCTGCATATTTATAATCGCAAGGATAAGGTGTACACTCGTCAAAAGCCATAATAATGTCGGCACCGATGGTACGTTGGATATCCATGGCGTATTCTGGCGTAAACAAATGTTTGGACCCGTCTATATGAGACCGAAAAGTAACGCCCTCTTCTTTAATTTTGCGCACTTTGCTTAACGAATATACTTGATAACCACCGCTATCGGTTAAAATAGGTTTTTCCCAGCCAATAAATTTATGTAAACCACCGGCCGGTTCAATAATATCTAAACCTGGTCTGAGGTATAAGTGGTAGGTGTTGCCCAATATAATTTGAGCCTTGATGTCTTCTTTTAATTCTCTTTGGTGCACCGCTTTAACTGTACCAGCTGTGCCTACAGGCATAAAAATTGGAGTTTTAATCTCGCCATGAGCGGTAGTAATGGTTCCGGCTCTAGCTTTAGATAGGGGGTCGTTTGCCTGTAAATTAAATTTCATGTATCTGCTTTATTCTTCAAAAATATCACAAAAGTAACAAGAATATTCATTTATCGATCATTGAAAAGCGCTATGTCATTGGTTTACATGTGCATTTGACTCTAAATTTCTTAACAAGCGCTCTACATCCTATTTTTTATCAACATAAAGCCATATTACAGATAAAAAATAAGAGATTTGCCGACTATTAAATAGTTATGCTAGAATTAGATTTATTACCACTTTGTTTGCTTGCTGGTTTGCTTTTTTGTTTACTCGCTCAGCTTTTTTTTAGCTTGTTTGTGCATTTAAAATTGGCCTTGGTTAAAGCAGATGAGCTTCCTGTGTTGACTAAAAAGCCCCTAAGTGTGGTGATCAGTGCTCGAAATGAAGCAGAAAATTTGGCCAAATATCTTCCCGCAATATTAAACCAAAATTATCAAGATTATGAAGTTGTTGTGGTCAATGATCGTTCATGGGATGCTACTGCTGACGTTTTGGAGAGTTTCGAAAAAAAATATAGCCATTTAAAAGTAGTTACTGTAACTGAAGGTGATAAATTTATTGCGGGCAAAAAGTTTGCATTAAG
>CANHHZ010000101.1 GCA_947460275.1 Sphingobacteriaceae bacterium
ATGATTTTGAACGAATGATAAAAAAATCGAATGACAAATAATCACCAAAATAAAAAAATTGCTGTTATTGGCGCTGGCTTTGCAGGGCTTAGTGCTGCTGCTTATTTAGCCAAAATGGGCTACAAAGTAGATGTTTTTGAAAAAAACGATAGCGTAGGCGGTAGGTCTAGACAATTTTCTACTGATGAAGGATATGTATTTGACATGGGCCCTAGTTGGTATTGGATGCCCGAAGTTTTTGAAAATTTTTTCAATGATTTTGGTTTCAAAGCAAGCGATTTTTACAAGTTAACCTTACTAAATCCTTCATTTTCGGTGATATTTCCCAAAAATGAGGTATTAGATATCCCCGAGAATTACGAGCAACTTGGCAATTTGTTCGAATCAATAGAGCCGGGTAGCCGCATTAAGCTCGATGCTTTTATGCAAGAAGCAGAGTTTAAATACAAAGTTGGCATGGAAAAACTGGTACACAAACCAGGTTTATCTTTAATGGAATTTGCCGATGCCGATTTCTTAAAGGGTGTATTCAAACTTCAGGTTTTTACTTCTTTTAGTAAACACGTTAAAAAATATTTCTCCAACCCAAAACTCATCGCTTTAATGGAGTTTCCGGTGTTGTTTTTGGGTGCAACCCCCGAAAAAACTCCCGCACTTTATTCATTGATGAACTATGCAGGTTTAAAACTAGGCACTTGGTATCCAAAAGGAGGTTTTGGCAGCGTTATACAAGGCATGTATAGCGTATGCGAAAAATTAGGTGTAAACTTTCATCTTGGCGAACCCGTTACGCAATTAACCATTAATGGTAAAAACATTAGTGAAGTGGTTACTAACAATCGTACACAACAATTTGATGCATTGGTTGCTGCGGCTGATTACCAGCATGTAGAAACTAAATTGTTGCCTCAGCAATTTAGAAATTATAACGATAAATACTGGGATAGTAGAGTTTTAGCACCGTCGAGCTTGATATTTTATTTAGGTGTAAATGAAAAAATAGCCAGCTTACAACATCACAATTTATTTTTTGATGAAGATTTAAAAGTGCATGCCCACGAAATTTATACCGATCCCAAATGGCCAAGTAAACCACTTTTTTATGTGTGCTGTACGTCTAAAAGTGACAATGAAGTGGCGCCTTCAGGACACGAAAATGTATTTATTTTAATTCCAATTGCACCTGATTTGCAAGATACCGAAGCCATCAGAGAAGAATATTATCATATGGTGATGGATAGGTTAGAGTTATATTGTGCTCAAGATATCCGCAAGGCTGTTAATTATAAGAAAAGCTATTGTGTAAAAGATTTTATAGCCGATTATAATTCGTTCAAAGGCAACGCTTATGGTTTAGCCAATACTTTAATGCAAACAGCCAATTTAAAACCTTCTATAAAAAATAAAAAACTAAATAACATGTTTTATGCTGGCCAGTTAACCGTACCGGGTCCTGGCGTTCCTCCATCTATTATTTCGGGGAAAGTAGCAGCAGAGCAGATCAATAAACATTTTAATTCCATTTAATGAAACAAATTTTTGATAACATATCTGCCGAATGCAGTAAAATAACTACCCAAAGGTACAGCACAAGCTTTACTTGGGGCATTTATATGTTGCACAAAAGCTTACGCCCATCAATTTATGCCATTTATGGTTTTGTGCGTTTTGCTGATGAAATTGTAGATACTTTTCATGAATATGATAAGAAATTTTTGCTCAATAAATTTAAAAAAGATTGCTTTGAAGCTATAGCACAAGGAATTAGCTTAAACCCTGTGCTCAATTCTTTTCAAAATGTAGTAAATACTTACAATGTAGATCACGAACTTATCCATTTGTTTTTAAACAGTATGGAAATGGATTTGGAGCCAGCAGTTTACAGCAATGAAAAGTACGAAACCTACATTTTAGGCTCTGCAGAAGTGGTGGGCTTAATGTGTTTAAGTGTGTTTACCAATGGTGATAGAAATGAGTACGAACGCCTAAAACCTTTTGCCATGAAATTGGGCTCTACTTTTCAGAAAGTTAACTTTTTAAGAGATGTTAAGGCCGATTTTCAGCAGTTGAATAGAAGTTATTTTCCTGAAGTAAACCTAGAAAATTTTTCTGACGACCAAAAGTTTCGCATTGAAAAAGAAATTGAAGCAGAGTTTGATGAAGCTTTAATTGGTATCAAACAATTGCCATCAACGTCTAAAAGAGGTGTTTTTCTTGCTTATATTTACTATAAAACACTATTTAACAAGATTAAAAATGTTACTGCACTACAAATTATGGACAGGCGCATAAGAGTTTCTAATGCACACAAATTAGTTTTAATGCTAAATTCTATGCTTAGATATAAAGTTAATTTACTGTGAAAACCATTTCTATCCTATGTTTGATGCTTTTGAGTACAATTTTTGCTCAAGTAGATGAAAACCCAATCCTAGAAATTAGAAATTTATACGAAAAGGGCGTTCAGAATAAAACGGCTAATCAAAAGTTGATACTTTTGCTGGCTAAAGTAACCGAAAACGAACCTGTTTTATTGGGTTATAAAGGCGCTGCAATTATGATGCAAGCTAGTTATGCCATTGATCCTTTTACTAAGCTTAGCAGGTTTAAAAAAGGTAAAAATTTGATAGAAAATGCAATTAAAAAAGAAGCAAACAATACCGAATTAAGATACATTAGGCTAACCATACAAACCAATATACCTTCTTTTTTAGGTTATTCGGGCGAAATTAAAAATGATAAGGAATTGATATTTGAGCAATTGCCACGCCTGAAAGATGCCGACTTGAGTAACAGAATTATAAAATATCTATCTAATAAAAACATTTGTAACGATGAGGAATTAAAAAAAATTGACTTATGGAAGATCAAGTAATCTTGGTAAATCACGAAGATATTCCACTAGGTAGCATCGGAAAAATGGAGGCTCATCAGTTGGGTCTTTTACATAGAGCATTTTCTATTTTTATTTTTAACAGTAAGGGAGAACTTTTAATGCAACAAAGAGCATTAGATAAATATCATTCGGCAGGTTTGTGGACTAATACATGCTGTAGTCATCCTCGTCCTTTCGAAGCAACTCATTTAGCTGCATCAAGAAGGTTAGAAGAAGAAATGGGCATGAATTGTAAGCTATCTTACGGCTTTAATTTTACCTATGAGGCTTCATTTTCAAACCACTTAACCGAAAATGAAATTGATCACGTTTATTTTGGGTATACCGACGATTTACCTGTCATCAACAATACGGAAGTAGCTGCCTTTAAATTTATTAGTTTACCCGATTTACTATTGGATTTGAAACAAAATCCCGATATTTACACCGCCTGGTTAAAAATTTGTATTGATAAAGTTTTAGCATTTAAAAACGAAATTTATGAGTAATTGGATCATCAACACATTAATTGTTTTAGCAACTTTTATAGGTATGGAAGCTGTAGCTTGGCTTGCACATAAATACATTATGCACGGTGCTTTTTGGTCTTTACACAAAGATCATCACCGCAAAGAAAACCCTATATTTTTTGAAAAAAATGATTACTTTTTTCTCATTTTCGCTATTCCTGGGGTTGCCTGCTTGGCATTGGGTACTTTTTTTGGTGTAAATACAGCATTGTACATTGGCGTTGGCATTAGTGTTTATGGGGCGGCTTACTTTTTTATTCACGACATCTTTATACACCAAAGATTTAAAGTGTTGCGCAATACCAACAATTGGTACTTTAAAGCCATACGTAGGGCGCATAAAATACACCACAAACACATAGATAAAGAACATGGAGAATGCTTTGGCATGCTTTGGGTGCCTTTAAAATATTTTAAGGAAAGTAAATCGTAATTTCAGCAATGATCAAGTCCACGTATCTATTGGTAAATTTTTTTACTATTATCGTACCTTTCATATTTTCGTTTCACCCCAAACTTAAATTTTATAAAACTTGGCGTGCTTTTTTTCCGGCAGTTATCTTTACAGCAGTTTTCTTTTTATTGTGGGACGAATACTTTACCCAATTGGGCGTTTGGGGCTTTAGTCCACAATATTTAACAGGCATTTACTTTGGTCATTTGCCCATAGAAGAGGTGATGTTTTTTTTCTGTATCCCTTATGCTTGCGTATTTACTTACCATTGTATCGATTTGTGGTTGAAAGATACTTTTAACCCCAAAACAGAAACTATCATTACCGCTATTTTTACAGCAATTTGCTTTGCAGTGGGTTTAATTTTTTGGTCACAAGCCTACACCGCTTTTGCGTTTTTAAGTTTGGGTGCCTTACTTATCGTAGCTAAATATATACTCTCGGTAAAATGGTTGATGAAGTTTTACATCATCTACGCCATTTTATTGTTGCCTTTTTTTATTGTAAATGGCATACTTACTGGCACTGGTTTAGAAAATCCTGTAGTGTGGTACAACAATGCCGAAATTTTTGGCTTGCGCATGCTCACCATCCCTTTTGAAGATACTTTTTACGGCATGGCCATGGTATTGATGAATTTGTTGATTTATAAGAGGTTGTTAAAAGCCAGTTAACCCTCATTAGTCTAAAGTATTTAGGTACAATCTTTTATCTTAAGTTTTTTTAAAATTTGATTTATAAATTTTTTTTGACTTTTTAGTTATCTAAATAAGAAACCTTTGCTTTTTTTAATTTTCTAAATTTCATAAACAAGTTACATAAGGTTTAATAATTGAAAAATTAGCTATCAAAAATATTTAGTTTTTCCATTTTGAATCGAATTATTAAATAGCTCTAGCTAAATTTTAGCTGATTAATACTTATATTGTGAACTTAATTTTTGTTTATGAATAAACATTTTATAAAGCAATTGGCATTTTTGCAATTGTTTCTTTTTGCCGCTCTTTCAAGCTTTTCACAAGAGTCGAAAATAACGCAACAGCTTGATTCTATAATGGATAAATATAAAGCTGTGGGTATGGCAGTAGCTGTAGTTAAAGGTGAAGACGTAATTTATAGTAATGCGTTTGGACTAAAAGATATTGATCAACAGCTTAAACTTACCACAAAGGACATATTTAGAATTGCATCTATTTCTAAATCTTTTTCGGCTACCGCCATTATGCAGTTGGTAGAGCAAGGAAAAATTTCGTTAGCAGATGATTTTGGTAATCTTATTGGCTTTAAAGTCAGAAATCCAAAGTTTCCAAACAAGGTTATTACCTTAAAAATGATTTTGTCTCATACTTCGAGCATAAACGATAGTAAAGGATATTTTAGTTTAGATTCCATTAACCCAGAAAAAAATCCAAATTGGGAAAAATGTTACAACAATTATGAGCCAGGCAAAGGCTATCAATATTGTAACTTAAATTTTAATATGGTAGGTGCTGTGGTAGAAAAAATAAGTAATGAGCGTTTTGATAACTATATTAAAAATCATATTTTAAATCCCTTAGGTTTGTATGGTGGCTATTGTATAGATTCATTAACTTCTAATTTATTTTCTACACTTTACGAATATAATGCAGCTGCTAAAAAATTTAATGCTTCTCCGGCAGCTTATAATCCACGTACAGAGGAGCTTAAGCAATATGTAAATGGCTACTCAACACCCCTTTTTTCGCCAACTGGCGGAATGAAAATATCGGCAATAGATTTAGCTAAATATATGACAATGCACTTGAATAAAGGAACCTACAAAGGCGTGCAAATCATCACTAAAAAAAGTGCTAAAACAATGCAAAAACCAATTTCTAAAGAAGAAAATTACGGATTAGCGATAGAAACTAACAATCAAATTATTGAAGGTGTAGCCTTAACAGGACACACTGGTTCTGCTTATGGATTATATAGCGCTATGTTTTTTAATCCCAAAGATAAATTTGGCATAGTTGTAATTGTAAACGGTTGCTTACCTGCTTTCAGAAAAGGAACTCATGAAATACTCATCCAAACTATCAATTCTTTGTATAGTAATTTGATTGTTAACCAAAATTAGAGATAAATTAATTATTGGTTAATTAATTAATTTTTGAGTAAAATATTCTACAATTAGTAGAAATATGTCCTCGTTTTGTAGAAAATATTGCAAGGCTTATAATTTTTGCAGCCTTTTGATTGTGTAATAATTTTGATAGTATCATTGAGTATAATCCTTAGGGGAAAAGGTTTTTCTCTTTATTCTCTAATGGTGTTGCATTTGTTTTAAAACTAGCCGTCTATGGCTTTAGATTTGCATTTCTGATAGAGGATCTTTAGAAATTTAGATTCATAATTATCCCTTAAAAGTTTGAAATGCAACGTATCGTTGAAATGAATGGACATGACTGGATTATGATTGTGGACGACAACCCCATTGATCAAAAAATTACCCTTCAAGCCCTCAAAAGTAGTGGTTTTAAAGATGATGTAATGGTTTTTGACAATGCTAAAGTTGCATTAAATCATTTAATTTCGCTTTCTTCAGCTGTTGGTAAGATGCCTAAATTTCTTTTATTGGATTTAGATATGCCTCAAATGAATGGTTTAATTTTTCTAGAACAGTTTTCCAAATTATGTCCTGAATTAAAAAAAGCGTGTAAAATTGTAGTGATTACTGCTTCAAAAGTAAAAAAGGATTTGGCAATTGTAAAAGCTCACCCAGAGGTTGTTCGACTTATTTCAAAACCTTTAAATGCCAATTCTCTTCATTTTATCACTTAATTTGGTTTAACTAAAAAACTATCTCTTTCATTCACTCCATATAAATTAATTTGCCTTTATTTGTTGAAATTTAATTTATAAGTTATGAAAAAAAGTATCCTTTTTCTTTTTCTATTTCTTTCATTAGTTGTTGTAAAAGCTCAAAAAATTGCCGAAAAACAAGTTAAGGCTGCAGTAGAGCAACTAAAAAATGCTATGGTTACTGCAGACAAAGATGCTTTATTGGGCCTTACTGCTCCTAATTTAAGTTATGGACATTCTAGTGGAAAAATTGAAAGCCAATCAGCTTTTGTTGAAACACTTTCGACTGGAAAATCTGATTTTGTAAGCATAGACTTGAAAAATCAAACGCTAGAAATCTCAGGTAAAACAGCTTTAGTTAGACATGAGTTACATGCTATAACCAATGATGGAGGAAAAGCAGGAGAGGTACATATAGGTGTTTTACTTGTGTGGCAGAAACAAAATAAAGAATGGAAGCTTTTAGGACGACAAGC
>CANHHZ010000102.1 GCA_947460275.1 Sphingobacteriaceae bacterium
CAATAAAAATGCTTGAACACGTTCTTCAAAAGCATAATCTTTAAGTTCATGCTCAAAATTAATGTGCTTGATGATTTTGCCTTCGGCCACAAATTTGTTCAGGTGAAATTCAATTCCATCTATGGTTTTTGTTTCTTGCTGGGTTAGATGTTTAATAATTTTCTGAGTATTAAAATAATCAATAACCAAAGTGCCATCAGGTTTTAAGGACTTTCTGAATGAAATTAACGCGTTTACATGGTCTTTCTGGTTATCGAAATAGCCAAAACTAGTAAATAGGTTTAAAGCCGTATCAAAGTAGTTGATATGCGATAATTTTCGCATGTCGTGTACGTAAAAATGCAAGTTTTTTTGCTCAAATTGTTGTGCGTATTTTATGCTTTGTTCAGAAAGGTCCATGCCTGTAACATCGTATCCTTTTTTATTCAGGTAAATGGCGTGTCTTCCTCTTCCGCAGGCAATATCTAAAATTTTACTATTTTTTTCTGGTTTAAGATAAGCGGCAAGGTTATCAATTAAAAATTCTGCCTCGGTATCGTTACGCTGGCTGTAAAGGATATGATAGTAAGGAGAATTGAACCAATATTGAAACCATTTGCGTTGCATGGAGAGTTTGTTTTTAAGCTTTTTATGAAACACAAATATAGTATTTTGTCTTTCAGTAGCCGATTTTTTATTTTATAATAGGCAAAAGTATTGCGTTTCGGCACTTTGTTAATTGTGTTTTTTGGCAGTTCAATCGTTAATTTTTATTATTTTTGAAAAAAAATACAAAATTGACATTAATAAAATCTATATCCGGAATAAGAGGTACCATTGGCGGAAAAGCTGGTGATGGATTAACCCCCATTGATATTGTAAAGTTTACTGCGGCTTATGGTTCGTGGGTAATTGCAAAAACTCAAAATAAAAAAATCGTCATCGGTAGAGATGCTCGTATTTCGGGTCAAATGGTTAATAATTTGGTTATTGGTACGTTACAAGGTTTAGGATTCGAAGTTATCGATTTAGGTTTGTCAACCACCCCAACTGTAGAAATTGCAGTGCCATTAGAGCAAGCAGGAGGTGGTATAATTTTAACTGCAAGTCATAATCCTAAACAATGGAACGCTTTGAAATTGCTTAACGATAAAGGCGAATTTATTAGCGATGCAGAGGGTAAAGACATTTTGGAAATCGCTGAGCATTCCGATTTTGAGTTTGCCGAGGTTAACCAATTAGGTCAAGTCACAAGTAATGATACCTATTTACAAAAACATATCGATGCTGTTTTGTCTTTACCTTTAGTAGATGTAAATGCAATTAAATCCGCTAATTTTAAGGTAGTTATAGATTGCGTAAATTCTACAGGTGGTATTTTTATACCTGCATTGCTTAAAGCTTTGGGCGTGCAAACTATTTATGAGTTGTACTGCGAACCGAACGGAGATTTTCCGCACAATCCGGAGCCTTTGCCAGAAAACTTGACCGAAATTTCTAAAGTTGTTCAGGAAACCAAAGCCGACTTGGGTATTGTGGTAGATCCAGATGTGGATAGACTTTGCTTTGTAAATGAGGATGGGAGCATGTTTGGCGAAGAATATACCTTGGTAGCTGTTGCAGACTATATTTTAAAAAATACGCCCGGAAACACGGTTTCTAATCTCTCATCGACAAGAGCTTTGAGAGATGTGACCGAGAAAGCAGGTTTCGACTACCATGCAGCTGCGGTAGGTGAGGTAAACGTAGTTAACCAAATGAAGGCTACTCATGCAGTTATTGGCGGCGAAGGTAATGGAGGGATTATTTATCCCGAATTGCACTATGGGAGAGACGCCTTGGTAGGCATTGCTTTGTTTTTATCGCATTTGGCAAAGTTTGGAAAATCTATTTCCCTTTTGCGCAGTACTTATCCTGCTTATCACATTTCAAAAAATAAAATCACACTCACGCCAGAAATGGATATCGATGCACTTTTAATGCAGGTGCAAGAAAAATATAAAAACTATCCAAATAGCACTATTGATGGCCTAAAAATAGAATTTGATAAGCAATGGGTTCATTTGCGTCGTTCAAATACAGAGCCTATTATTCGTATCTATAGCGAAGCAGAAAATGAAACTATCGCCGAAAGTTTAGCCAACAAAATGATCACTGATATCAAAGAAATACTACAACTTAATTGATCATCTTTGATGAATTAAGCACAACTTAAGTTTATAAAATATGAAAAGGGTTTATTTAGATAATGCCGCCACCACTCCGTTAGATAAACAAGTAATTGCCGAAATGGCCAACGTAATGGAAAATTTTTACGGAAATCCATCGGCCATACACGCTTTGGGTAGAGAAGTGCGTACCTTGGTAGAAAAAGCCAGAAAGACAGTTTCGGGCTTGTTAAATGCATCTCCTTCAGAAATATTTTTTACTTCGGGTGGTACCGAGGCCGATAATACGGCCATTCGTTGTGGCATTGCGGCATATCAAATTAAACACGCCATCACTTCTAAAATAGAGCACCATGCCGTAGAGCATACCCTAAATATGTTGTTAAAAGATGGTTTGATTGATAAATTAAGCTTTGTAAATATTGATGAAAAGGGGAATATAGACTACCATCATTTAGAAGAGCTATTGGCCAATAATGGTAAAACCTTTGTATCGTTAATGCATGCCAATAACGAATTAGGTACTTTAACAGATATTGAAAAGGTTGGTGAAATTTGCGAAAAATACGAGGCTATTTTTCATACCGACACAGTACAAACCATGGGACATTATAGGCACGATGTACGCAAGTTGAAAGCTCATTTTTTGGTATGTGCTGCCCATAAATTACATGGCCCAAAAGGGGTTGGCTTTTTGTATGTAAATAGTAATGTAAAAATTCCACCAATGATTTATGGCGGCGCACAAGAACGCAATATGCGTGGCGGAACTGAAAATGTTTATGGCATTGTGGGCTTGGCCAAAGCTTTAGAAATTGCTTATGCTGAAATGGATGAACACCAAAATCATGTTCAGGCCTTGAAAAATTATTTAAAAGAACAGCTTTTAGCCGAAATCCCAGGCGTAGCTTTTAACGGCGAAACTGCGGCTGATAAAAGTCTGTATACTGTTTTAAATGTCTCTTTTCCTGAAATGGATATGGCAGATATGTTGCTATTCAATTTAGATATCAATGGAATTTGTGCCTCAGGTGGCAGTGCTTGTTCATCGGGCTCCAACATTGGTTCGCATGTTTTAAATGGCATCAACGCAGACCCAAATCGACCTGCGGTGCGTTTTTCTTTTAGTAAATTTACAACTAAGGAAGATCTCGATTACGTTTTGGAGAAGGTAAAAATGGTGATCAAGCAAAATACTTTAGCCTAAAATTTTATTTTTTGGGGTATTTTTTTAAACTTACAACTATGCAAAGAAGAAAATTTATCCAAAATTCGGCATTGGCGTTGGCTTCGCTTTCGCTATATAAAACAGAAGCTTTTGCCCAAGTGTTTAGGCCTGCTTATCAATTTAAAGCATTAAGAAATGATGTAGGTATTTTTACTGAGCAGGGTGGTACCATTGCTTGGCTAAACACTAGCAGTGGTTTTGCGGTTGTTGATGCTCAATTTCCAGCCTCTGCTGCCCATGTGATAAGTGAGTTGAAAAAATTTGGCGAACAGCCTTTCAAATTTTTATTAAATACCCATCACCATGGCGACCACACCGCCGGGAATATCGCTTTTAAAGGATTGGTCGAACATGTAGTTGCCCATCAAAATTCGCTTGTAAACCAACAATTGGCGGCCGAAAAAGCAAAAAATACTGCTCAGCAGCTTTTTCCAGATGTAACTTTTGGAAAAGGATGGAAAGCGGTTGTTGGCAAAGAAAAAATTAGAGCCAGTTACTTTGGTGCGGCACATACCAACGGTGATGTAGTTTATCATTTCGAAAACGCAAATATTGCGCATGTTGGCGATTTAGTTTTTAATCGTCGTTATCCTTACATAGATAAAGAAAACGGTGCAGATATTGGCAATTGGATTACTGTCTTGGATAAAATAACAGCTAATTTTGACAATGACACTTTGTTTATTTGGGGCCATAGCTTAGCTTCCGAAAAAGTAACAGGAAATAAAGCTGATATTAAAGCCTTTAGGAATTACCTGGAGTGTTTGTTAGCCTTTGTAGCTCAGGAAATTAAAGCAGGAAAAACCAAAGAAGAAATTTTAAAAGCAACGGCTATCCCTAATGCGCCCGAATGGCAGGGTGAAGGCATTTTAAGAAGTTTAAATGCTGCTTATACAGAGTTGGCAGTAAGAAAATAGGTTATAAACTAAAAAGCAAGAATTTCAATTCTTGCTTTTTATCTATTTAAATTGCCAAATGTTTAGTTTTTCATCATCTTTAAGAAAGAAGCTAGCTTGGCTTTCATTTCGCGTCTATCTACGATGAAATCCAAAAATCCGTGTTCCAAAACAAACTCAGAAGTTTGGAAGCCTTTTGGCAAATCTCTTTTAATGGTTTCTTTAATTACACGTGGACCTGCAAAGCCGATTAAAGCACCTGGTTCGGCAATGTTAATATCGCCCAGCATGGCATAAGAAGCAGTAACGCCCCCTGTTGTTGGGTCGGTTAATAAAGAAATATAAGGTATTTTGGCTTGACTTAATAAGGCTAATTTTGCTGATGTTTTGGCCATTTGCATCAATGAAAAAGCCGCTTCCATCATACGAGCACCACCCGATTTAGAAATCATCAAAAACGGAATTTTGTGCTGGATACTGTAATCTATGGAACGAGCAATTTTTTCACCTACTACCGATCCCATCGAGCCGCCAATAAATGCAAAATCCATACAGGCTACCATCAAGTCTTGCCCTTCTACTTTGCCATGTGCAGCACGAATTGCATCTTTAAGACCAGTTTTTGCTGTGGTTTCTATAATTCTTTCGGTATAAGGCTTGCTGTCGGTAAATAGCAATGGATCGCCAGAAGTTAAATTGCTGAACAATTCTGTAAACTCATTGTTGTCAAATAATACTTCAAAATATTCTTTAGAACCTATTCTTAAGTGATAATCGCAATAGTGGCAGACATATTTGTTTTCAGATAGATCTGCACTGTGTAATGCCTTTTTACAACTAGGACACTTGTTCCACAAGCCATCTGGTGCTTCTTTTTTTTCTTCAGTAGTGGTACTTATTCCTTTTTTTTCTCTTTTAAACCAGGCCATGTTAACTTTTTAAAAATGAGATTACAAATAAACAAAAATTATTTTAACAAAACAGTTTTAATATTTAAGTGTTTATTTGATAGAAAATAACCTGTTTATTCCCGTATTAATATAAAAAAATAGGGTTTTTTTTATATCTTTCGGAATTATTAAATTTTTATAAAAATGAGTTTAAAAGGCTATAAAGGCGTAATTTACGGATCTGCTGTTCAAGAACTGTTTGAGCAGGCTAAAAAATATCAATTTGCATTGCCAGCAGTAAATGTAACGGGTACTAACACCATCAATGCAGTAATGGAAACCGCAAAGGCGGTAAATTCACCAGTTATTATTCAGTTATCTAATGGAGGTGCTCAATTTTATGCTGGTAAAACCTTAAATAACGATAATTTAAGTGCTTGTGTTTTAGGTGCGGTATCGGCAGCCAAACATGTTCACTTATTGGCCGAACATTATGGCGTGGCTGTAATTTTACATACAGATCATGCAGCTAAAAAATTATTACCTTGGATAGATGGTTTATTGACCCATGGTGAACAATTTTTTGCCGAAACAGGAAAACCGTTGTTTTCTTCGCACATGCTCGATCTTTCTGAAGAGTCGATTGAAGAAAATATGGAGATCAGCGCTAAATACTTTGAGCGTATGAATAAGATGGGTATGACGATTGAAATTGAATTGGGCGTTACCGGTGGCGAAGAGGATGGAGTAGACAATAGTGATGTAGACAGTTCTAAATTATATACACAACCAAGTGAAGTAGCTTATGCTTACGAACAGTTAAGCAAAATAAGCAATCGTTTTACAGTTGCTGCTGCTTTTGGTAATGTGCATGGTGTTTATAAACCTGGAAACGTAAAGTTGCAGCCCGTGATCCTGAAAAATTCGCAAGAATTTGTAAAACAGAAATTTGGCTTAACGGCCGAAAAACCCGTAGATTTTGTTTTTCATGGTGGTTCTGGGTCTTCGCAAGAAGAAATTAGAGAGGCTATTTCTTACGGTGCTATTAAAATGAACATCGATACCGATATGCAATGGGCATTTTGGGAAGGAATTTTAGACTACTACAAAAAGAACGAAGCGTATTTGCAAGGTCAAATTGGTAATCCTGAGGGGGATGATAAACCAAATAAAAAACATTACGACCCCCGCGTATGGTTACGTAAGGGCGAAGAAGAATTTGTAAAACGATTAAAGGTTGCCTTTGAAGATTTAAACTGTTTAAACGTAAACGATAAACTTTAGTTTAATTATGGTTTAAAAGAAATAAAAGCGCAAATGGTTAACTACTATTTGCGCTTTTTACATAAAGTGTGTTTTTTACTAATAATTGATATACCATGAAAAATGAAACTAATTTTTTTGAAAATTTCGCCAATGCAGCAACAAGGTTTACTGGCAGCTCTCCAGCATTTATTGGCGCTGCTTCCATCGTAATTTTATGGGCGGTAACAGGCCCGCTGTTTGATTATTCTGAAACCTGGCAATTGTTTATCAATACCGGCACCACAATTATTACTTTTTTGATGGTTTTTCTTATTCAAAAAGCACAAAACAAAGATGGTAAAGCCATACAATTGAAACTTAACGAACTGATAGCCGCACACGAACGGGCCAGCAACAGAATGGTAGATATTGAAGATTTAACAGAAGCCGAACTTGACCAGTTGCATAAATTTTATGTTACTTTATCGCGTTTGGCCAAAAAGGAAAACGATATTCATTCTTCACATTCTATTGATGCCGCTGAGGAAATAAATTTTCAAAAACACGAAAAAATTAAAGAAATTATCAATAAACGACCAAAAGATGCAGATAAGGGTAGTTAAGGTTGCAACTGATGAGCAACTAGCAGAAGTTTTTGCTATTCGTAAAACAGTTTTTGTTGACGAGCAAAATTGTCCGCCCGAACTTGAGCATGCCAATGAAAATGAAGC
>CANHHZ010000103.1 GCA_947460275.1 Sphingobacteriaceae bacterium
TATTTTTTTGCTTTTAATATCATTTATATTTAAATCGATATAGCGTCCACCTCCGTAAGTAAAGGTTCCGTTGGTTTCATCGCTAAAAGGCAAAAACAATAAATCTTTATACACGGGGTTAGCCATCAATGCTAGGCTTCTGTACAATACCATTTTAAATTTTTGTTCATTTAATGCAAAGCCGATTTGTGCATATCGAATAAATTCTTTTGTTGTACCATCGTAGGTAGGCATGTTAAAAGCTTGTTCGTTTTTTAGAACTTTTACTTTAGCTACTACTTGGTAATTGCTATCTGCATCAAAAAAGTTGAGGTATTTTAGATCGGCCTCTTTTAAAGGGGCGCCTTTTTCTACTAAAAAATCAACTTTGTATTTTTCTCTGTGTTGTGCAATTTTTTCGCTATAACTTTGCGCAAAAACAGTTGTTGATGCACATAAAATAAGAAGGAATAAATATTTCATGACTAAAGTTTATTGCTTCTTTGTCTCAATAAATGGTCGGCTAAAACTAACGCAGCCATTGCTTCTACAATTATTACTGCCCTTGGTACCACACATGGGTCGTGGCGGCCTTTTCCTTTAATTTCTGAAGATTGACCAGCTGCGTTTATGGTTTGCTGGTTATGCATAATAGTAGCTACAGGTTTAAAAGCAACTTTAAAAGTAATGTCCATTCCGTTTGAAATTCCACCTTGTATCCCGCCCGAAAAATTGGTCAATGTTTTAGGTTTTTCTCCCGCCAAAAACACGTCATTGTGTTCAGAACCTTTCATTTCACTACCTGCAAAGCCCGAACCATATTCAAAACCATGCACAGCATTAATGCTCAACATCGCTTTGCCTAATTCTGCATGAAGTTTGTCGAAAACTGGTTCGCCTAAACCAACCGGACAATTTTTAATGACACAGCCAATCTTACCACCTATGGTATCGCCATCTTTACGGATGGATTCTATAAAATCAATCATCTGATTTGCGGTAGCAGGGTCGGCACAACGTACGATGTTTGCCTCGCGAACAGCTAAAGCTTCACTTAAATTAGGTGAATCAAAATTTGGAGCATTAATTTGTCCAACCGCTGTTACATGTGCAAATATTTCAATCTGATGATGCTGCAACAATAGTTTAGCAATGGCACCTGCAGCAACTCTTGCAGCGGTTTCTCTAGCCGATGAACGGCCACCACCGCGGTAATCTCTAACCCCGTATTTTACATCGTAGGTATAATCGGCGTGGCTAGGGCGATAAACGTCTTTGTTGTGTTCGTAATCTGTAGCGCGATGATCCTCGTTCGGTATAAGCAGCGCTATTGGTGTGCCGGTAGATTTTCCTTCAAAAATGCCAGATAAAATTTGAACGCTGTCACTTTCTTTACGTTGCGTAGTTATTTTAGACTGACCAGGTTTTCGCTTGTCTAGCTCAGCTTGTATAAAGTTTATATCAATGGCTAATCCGGCCGGACAACCATCTATAATTACCCCAATTGCCACCCCATGAGATTCGCCAAAAGTTGTAATCTTAAATAAATTTCCGAATGAATTTCCTGCCATTTTTTTGTTTGAGGTTTAATGTCTTGTAAAGTTGTAATACTATTTGTCAGTTACCGAAAATCCAGCTTGTGCCAAATCATCCCAAAAATAAGGATAAGATTTCTCAACTACTTGTTTTTCTTCAATTTCCACTTGTTTTATTTTTAATGCCAATGGTGCAAAGGCCATGGCCATTCGGTGGTCTTCGTAGGTGTTGATATTTATTTTTTCTGGGAAATGCAATTGGCTACAGTCTAGTTTGTAACTGAGATTTTTCTCTGTAAAGCTGACACCAATTTTTGCCAGTTCGGTTTGTAAGGCCAATATCCTGTTTGTTTCTTTTATTTTTAAAGTTTCTAAGCCTGTAAAGGTACAGCTGTGTCCTAGTGCCGCACAAATAACGACTAGAGTTTGCGCCAAATCCGGACATTCTCTAAGATCGAATATTTTGCGTTCTATTTTTTTGGGTTCTTTTTTTAAAAAAACACCGCCATTTTTAAATTGAGAAGTGATACCAAAATTGGCCATTATTTCTGTGATTTGGCTGTCGCCTTGTAGGCTGTACCCATTTAATCCGGGTAAAAAAATGGAGGCTTCATCTGCCAATGCGGCAATGGCGTACCAGTAAGAAGCAGCACTCCAATCTGGTTCTATATAAATTGTTGTTTTTTTGAAGGTTTGTTGCTCAATATCAATCGTATTGTCGATCCAAGTGTACCTAATTCCGGCTTGTGCCAACATGCTCAATGTCATTTCTACATAAGGCTTTGAGGTCAATTCGCCTTCAATTTGCAAGCTTAATCCTAAAGGTAAGTTCGGTGCAATCATCAGCAGTGCCGAAATGTATTGGCTACTGATATCTCCTTTAATCTTAACGTATTTGTTGGTTTGTAGTAAAGTACCAACAATTTGTAGTGGAGGGAAACCATCATTTTCGGTATAAGAAATTTGTGCGCCAATACCTTTTAAAGCTTCGGCTAAAATACCAATGGGGCGTTGTTTCATTCTTTCGGTGCCTGTGAGCA
Organism: Sphingobacteriaceae bacterium; assembly: GCA_947460275.1. GTDB lineage: Bacteria > Bacteroidota > Bacteroidia > Sphingobacteriales > Sphingobacteriaceae > Pedobacter. Next base: position 2,555 of record CANHHZ010000103.1, read on the forward strand.
AAAACTGTCCTGGTTTAATGGCTAAAAACGCCGTTAAAAAACGCATGGCTGTTCCTGCAGGACCAACATCTACTATCCTTTCTGGTACACTTTTTTCTTTATCCTCAATTTGCGCAAGAATTTTATTTAAAGTAACCGTATCAGCAGCCATTGATAAATTTTCTACTTGTACGCTACCGTTACTCAGTGCGCTGATAATCAAAGCTCTATTGCATTCGCTTTTAGAACCTGTGAGTTTAATTTCAGCAGCAATGTGTTTGTTTCCCTTGAAAGAAAGCAATACGTTTTTAGTCATTTTATATAGTTTTGCTTGAGCAGGTTTTGTTAAAGGTACTGCAAAGGCGGTAGGGTTTAAACACCAAATTTAAATTTATTTTGATTCTAATTGTTCTGCTTTGCTGGTATTCATAATTTCTGTTTGTTTTCGTATAGATTCGCCATGAACCAATTCTAAGAATTTTTCTGTAAAGTTGAGGTCTAGTTTTAAGGCTTTAGCAAAGGCGGTACGTTTTTGTATAATTTCATCCCAACGATTTACCTGTAAAATAGTTACTTGGTTGTCTCTTTTAAACTCACCAATTTTTTGGGTAATTGCCATCCGCTCGGCTAATTTCTGAATCACTAAATCATCAATTTTATCAATTTCTTTTCGTAAATCTGCTAGTTTGTCTGTAAAATCTTCATTTTTAGACTCAGGCTTCCGCAAGGTAAATTTATCAATCAACTCTGCCAATGCAGCAGGGGTAACCTGTTGTTTTGCGTCTGTCCAGGCCACAGAAGGATCAATATGCGATTCGATCATCAAGCCTTGCATGTCTAAATCTAATGCCTTTTGCGAAATGTAGGGGATAAGTTCGCGGTTGCCACAAATATGGCTTGGGTCGTTAATAATTGGCAATTCTGGGCAAAGTGTTTTGAGCTGAATGGCAAGTTCCCACATTGGTTCATTTCGGAAAGCACTTTTTTCGAAAGATGAAAAACCACGGTGTATAGCTCCCAATTTAGTAATTCCAGCTTTATTGATGCGCTCTAGTGCGCCCACCCATAATTGTAGATCAGGGTTTACAGGGTTTTTTACCAGCACAGGAATGTCTACTCCTTGTAAAGCATCGGCAATTTCTTGAACGGTAAATGGGTTTACCGTAGAACGAGCACCAATCCATAAAATATCTACACCTGCAGCCAAAGCTTCTTCAACGTGTTTAGCGTTGGCTACTTCAACGGCTGTGGGTAAGCCTGTTTCGGCTTTAGCGCGCTTTAGCCATGTTAAGCCAATGCTGCCAATTCCTTCAAATTCTCCTGGACGTGTGCGTGGTTTCCATATGCCAGCCCTTAAAACACTAACTTTTCCGGTAGCGGCAAGCAAGTGTGCGGTAGACAATAATTGCTCCTCGGTTTCTGCACTACAAGGACCAGAAATGACCAAGGGTTCGTTTTTTATGTTTATCCAGCTGTTTAAGGGTTGAATGTTTAGTTTTAGTTTCATTTTTTGGAGTTTCTTAATTGTTGATTTTATAGGTAATGTGAATTGAATATTAAACGGTGTCGTTTTTTAAGTATTCGCCCATGATGTTGAAATTTACGGTATATTTTAATACTTTTCTAATGGCGGTGTCGTAGTTTTCCATTTTATTCCATTCTATATCTACGTAGAAATAGTATTCGTTGCGTTTGCCTAATACAGGCATAGACTGTATCTTGGTGAGGTTTACCTCTTGTTCCGCAAAAATATTTAACACTTTTGAAAGTGCGCCAACATGATTTCCAACTTGAAAACAAATAGAAGCTTTGTTAATTTCTACTTCATGGTCGGCTTTATTTTTTTTGAGGATGAGAAAGCGTGTGAAATTCTTTTTATTGGATTCTATTCGCCTTTCGATGATGTTTAATCCATACAATTCGGCAGCTAAGATATTGGCAATCGCTACGGTATCTGTAAGTTGTTCGTCTCTAATTTTTTTGGCACAAGCAGCGGTATCATTGCTTTCAATCACCTGAATGTGAGGATATTCTTCAAAAAAATCTACACATTGTCTAATGGCAATAGGATGAGAGGTGGCCACCTTAATGTCTTCGAATTTAATTCCTGGCAGAGCCATTAAGTGCAATTGAATAGGTAAATATATCTCTCCAGTAATGGCAAAATTATATTCTCTAATTAAAGTGTAGTTTGGTAATAAACTGCCTGCAATTGAATTTTCTATGGCCATGATCACAAAGTCTGCATCATTTCTTTCTAAACAATCGCAGGTTTGCTTAAAAGAATTACATTCGATGGTTTCAATGTCTCTGCCAAAAAAATTAAAAGCCGCTTCTTCGTGAAAAGATGCTTTTATCCCTTGAATAGCTACTCTCTTTTTTGTTTTCATGTGGTTTAATCAAAAAAAAAGTCCTAGTTTACGACTAGGACTTTTTTATGGCATATGATTAGTTAATTATGCATATCAGTCCTGGCTCTTACTAAAATAGTAAAAGTAACCATACCAATATGTAGTTGTTAATCTCATTTTTGTTTCTTGTTTTCAAATGTACACTTCCAAATTTAATTTGTCAATAGTAATTTTAAAAAAATTATTTTTTGTTTTAGGTTTTTTTTGGTTGCGCTCACCTCTATTTTGTAATGGCTTTTTTTGACCTGATGAATTAAAGCTGCTTGTAATAATTTAGGCTTTCAAAAATATCTTTTTTGGTTACTTTACAGTTGTAGGTACAATTGCCAATGCTATTGAGCAGTGAAAACATGATTTGACCTTCTTCATTTTTTTTGTCGCTTTGCATTAAATTATACAAAGTGTTGAAGCTATTTTCTCGGATGGTATATTTGGGGTAAGTATCTTTAATGTATTTGGCAATATCTTGTAGTTCATCTGGGCTTAAACTGGCATATTTTGCCGAAAGAAAAGCTTCACAAACCATCCCAATTGCAATAGCTTCGCCATGCGTTAATGGTTTTTTAGTATTGCTTAGTGCGTAACTTTCTACGGCATGCCCAACGGTATGGCCAAAATTTAAAATTTTTCGCAATCCCTTTTCTAGGGGATCGTTGGTTACCACTTCGTTTTTAAGTTCTACAGAGCGATAAATTACCGAAGGTGATAAAGTTTCATAGTTACTTCCTTTTAGTTGTTCGTAATAAGCTTTATCCATTATTAAGCCATGCTTTATCATTTCGGCAAAGCCTGATAAACGTTCGCGTTTGGCTAAAGTATTTAGAAAAATATTTTCGATGAATACGGCTTGAGGTAAGCTAAAAGTGCCAACCATATTTTTAACATTATCTATATCTATTCCTGTTTTACCACCTACCGATGCGTCTACTTGCGCTAGTAAAGTAGTGGGAACATTGATAAAGTCTATTCCTCTTTTATAGGTGGAAGCAACAAATCCGCCCATATCGGTAATTACCCCACCACCAAGGTTGATCATTAAGCATTTTCTATCTGCCTCAAAATCCAATAAAGTTTTCCAAATGCCAATACAAAAATCTATGTTTTTATTTTCTTCGCCTGCGTCGGTTTCAATGATGTCAAAATCTTCTAAATCGTCTAATAAACTTCTAAATGTAGGCAAGCAGGCTTCTGCAGTATTAGTGTCGACGAACACAAAAATTTTACTGTAATTTTTTTCGGATAAAATTTCTTTTAGAGGAGCTAATCCGGTTTCAAAATAAATAGGATGAGCTGCATTTTGTATAGGTTTCATTAGATCACTTCAATTATTCTACCCATAAAATCTATTTTGTCGCCAACCCTAACTTTAAGTCGTTTTCTATAATCTACGGTTCCATTGTATTTTACTAATCCATCTTCTACAACGGTTTGTGCTTCGCCACCGCTTTGTACGAGGGCAGTAGCTTTTAAAAGTGCAATTAATGGGATAAAATCTCCCTCAAGTTTAAATTTTGTCATTATGGTTACAAATTTACAATTATTTACAAGCGTTTTACCTTAACAATGGTTGTTATTTATATTTTTGCAGTCACCTGATCAAGTATAATATTCAAAAATGGAACAATTGCCCAACAAAAAATTGAATTTTGACAATACTGAAATTGCTTTTCGCAGTAAATCTAATGCAGAATTAAACAAAGCTTATTGGCTTTTTAAAATGATTAGCAGCAATTTTTTAACGCAAGTTGGTCCCCCAATCACTAATTTTTTATTAAGCAATGGTTTTCCAATTAAAGGTTTAATTAAACAAACCATATTTAAACAATTTTGTGGAGGGGAAAACATACAAGAGTGTGAAAATACCATTGCACAGTTAGATAAGGCTAAAGTTGGAACTATTTTGGATTATTCTGTTGAGGGAGAAGAGGAAGAGGAGGTTTTTGATTTTACTTGTGAAGAAATTATTAGAACCGTAGAAAGGGCAGCAAACGATAAAAGAATTCCACTAACTGTTTTTAAGGTAACAGGTATTGGAAGATTTGCCTTACTCGAAAAGTTGGATGCTAAAACAACCTTAACAACTACTGAAGTTGAAGAATTTGAACGCGTTAAAAAAAGATGCGAAAA
>CANHHZ010000104.1 GCA_947460275.1 Sphingobacteriaceae bacterium
AATCTTTTCTAAACTTACTTACATCCGTAAATAAACTCCCTTTTTGTTGGGACTGCAAAGGTAGGAAACTTTTCCAAACCTCCAAAAGTTTTTTTAACTTTTTTTAGCACCCCATATTTTCAATCCCAATCCCCTCCTTATCCCTAAACCCATCTTCCTTCCAAAGCGGGTTGCAAAAGTAGAAAATATTTTCCCCTTTACAAACTTATTTGAAGTTATTTTCATAGTACAAACAGAAAGCGCTGCATCACAGCCTATTTAAATTCTAATTAAACTTTTAAACAAGTTAACGACTAGTGAGGCGCAATACAAACAACAAGTAAATAATCGTGAATAAACAATAAGAACAAAAAAAGCACACTAATACATTTGCTAATTAAAAATTTGTAATGGTGATAGGTGTGATTTCATCAATAACAAAAAGCTTTTCACAAAAAAGCAGTGTATTCTTTATAATAGCCAATCACATCAATTTGCATGACATAAATTACGATTGAATATTTTGTTATATATAAGGTGTTGGCGTTATGTTAAATAGTGTTAAGTGTTTGACTGGTTAAAAGGCTTTATTTAGTTTAGCATATTATTTTTAATTGATGTTTTCGTATTATTACCTTATCTTTGCACAATGTTTAAAATTAAACACCTATTTATTTTAAGTCTTACTCTCGTTATATTAGGCTCAGCTGGCTGTAAAAGCAGATTTGAAAAGTTACGCTTGAGTAACGATGTTGCTAAAAAATATCAAGAAGGGATTAGACTTTACAACAAGAAGGATTATTCTAGAGCTTTAATCTTGTTTGAAGGTTTAGCACAAAAATATAGAGGTACAGCCGAGGCTGAAGATTTGAACTATTATTATGCTTTTACACTTTACAGATTAAAGGACTACACCACAGCACGTTTCAAATTTAAAGAATTTGCTGATACTTACCCGGGGAGTAAAAATGCAGAAGAGTGCCGCTACATGGGTGCGTATTGTTTTTATCTAGATTGTCCTAAATATTCATTAGATCAAGAAAACACCTACAAAGCTATAGATGCTTTACAATTATTTATCAACTTATATCCTAAAAGTGACCGTGCAATACAAGCTGCGCAATACATTAGCAGTCTTCGTGATAAATTAGAGCTTAAAGCTTTTGAAAATGCAAAATTATACTATGTATTAGGTGGTTATAGTATAGACAATTATAAGGCTGCTGTTGTAGCTTTAAAAAATGCACAGACAGAATTTCCAGATATTAGATACGCTGAAGAAATGAGCTTACTAATTGTAAAATCACAATTTATGTATGCAAAAAACAGCTATCCCAACAGACAGGAAGAGCGTTTTAAAGAAGCTATTACGTATTATGATGAATTTGCAGAAGCTTACCCAAGCAGTAAGTTCATAAAAGAAGCAAATCAGTTAAAAAAAGATTGTGAAATTGGTATTTTGGCCGCTAAAAAAACATTAGCAGAAGAAGCTGCTTTGATCGCAAAATACAGTGCCATGGAAAAAACTGAAAAACAAAAAGATACTGTCAACAAAAAAATAGAGATTAAAAACCCATTGAAATAATGAACACACCAAAACCCGCTATACCAAACACTACGGTAACGAGAAATGTACATGATTTAGACGCTACTACCGACAATATTTATGAATCGTTAGTAATAATTGCTAAAAGGGCTAATCAAATTTCTAACACCATGAAGGAAGAGCTTCATGGTAAATTAGCTGAATTTGCTTCATCAAATGACAATTTGGAAGAAATTTTTGAAAATAGAGAGCAAATTGAAATTAGCAAACATTATGAGCGCATGCCTAAAGCTACTTTAATTGCAATTGATGAATTTTTAAATGATAAAATTTATCATAGAAATCCTGCAAAAGAGCAGAAATAACAATGTGTTTAGCTAAATTGCAACTTGTAAAACTACAAAGGCAATATGATTAGCAACAAAAATATTATTCTTGGCGTTTGCGGCAGTATTGCAGCTTACAAATCGGCTATTTTGGTAAGAGTCCTTATTAAAGCTGGCGCAAACGTTAAGGTTATACTTACTCCTGAGGCCTGTAATTTCATTACCCCTCTCACCTTAGCCACCCTCTCTAAAAATCCTGTTTACACACAATATTTTGAACCCGAGACCGGCGTTTGGAGTAATCATGTAGAGCTTGGTTTGTGGGCAGATTATATGATTATTGCTCCAGCTAGCGCAAATACCATAGGCAAAATGGCCAATGGACTATGTGATAATTTATTGACGGCTGTTTATCTTTCGGCCAAATGCCCTGTATATTTTGCACCGGCAATGGATCTTGACATGTGGAAACATGAAAGCACCCAGAATAATATACAACAACTCCAAAACTTTGGAAACACAATAATCAACCCAAACAATGGCGAGTTGGCAAGTGGACTTTATGGGGCAGGGCGTATGGCAGAGCCTGAACAAATTGTTGTTTTTATAAATCACCATATTCAAGAAAGTTTACCTCTCTTTGGTAAAAAGATTTTAATTACTGCTGGCCCCACCTACGAAGCAATAGATCCTGTCAGGTTTATAGGCAACCATTCTTCAGGGAAAATGGGCTTTGCAATTGCCTCTGAAATGGTCAAACTAGGCGCCGAAGTAACCTTAATTAGCGGACCAACGAGCGAACAAACAACCAAAAACATAAAACGTATTGATGTAGTAAGCGCAGCTGAAATGCTTTCTCTTTGTAACCAATATTTTGAACAAAGCGATATTATCATTATGAGTGCTGCAGTAGCAGATTATACTCCAATTGAAGTTGCTGAACAAAAAATTAAAAAGAAGCAAGAGGATTTTTCTATTGCCTTGAAAAAAACAGTTGATATCTTAGCTAACTTAGGACAAAAGAAAAAAGACCATCAACTTTTGATTGGTTTTGCCTTAGAAACAGATAATGAAGAAGCAAATGCCATAGAAAAATTAAATCGGAAAAACTTAGACCTCATTGTATTAAATTCCTTGAATGATGAAGGTGCGGGATTTAAAAAAGAAACAAATAAAATAACTATATTTAATAAAGACCTATTAAAACATAGTTTTGAAACCAAATCTAAAACAGAGGTAGCTAAAGATATTTGCAACGAAATACTTAAACTCGTTTAAAGATGAAAAATATAACAATTGCTTTGTTACTATTTACGTGCTGCAGTTTCGCAATTGCACAGGAATTAAATTCAAAGGTGCAAATATTGGCTCCTAATTTATCGAACATCAACAAAAAGAACCTGGATGTTTTGCAAAACACCATCAAAGATTTTTTAAACAACAACAAATGGACATCAGAGAGCTACCTTCCTCAAGAAAGAATTGAAATTAATTTTGTGATTACCATTACCAATTGGGATGGCAATTCAGCATACAGCGCCGAAGCGCAAATACAATCGAGCAGGCCGGTATACAATAGTTCTTATTATACTACTTTACTTAACCTAAGTGATAAAGATTTTAACTTTAATTACAACGAGGGTCAGCCCTTAGATTTCTCTGACCAAAATTTTATTACAAATTTAAGCTCTCTATTAGGCTTTTATGCCTATACTATTATTGGTTTAGACAAAGACAGCTTCGGTAAAATGGCTGGAACTCCCTACTATATTAAAGCACAAAACGTAGTTAATATTGCACAAACAACTAGCTATAAGGGCTGGAAAGCTGCAGATGGGTTGCGCAATAGATATTGGCTAAATGAAAACTTTTTAAACAATGGCTTTAAAGAACTACGCAGTTTTATTTATGATTATCATGTAAACGGCTTGGACAAAATACAAGAAAATCAAGCGCTTGGAACTCAAAATATACTTTCAGTTTTACCTAACTTGCAGCAAATGGACAAACAAAAATTGGGAGCAGTTTTTGCAAATGCCTATTTTGCTAGTAAAGCTGAAGAGTTGGCAAATGTATTGCTACTTTCAGAACCCAAAGACAAAATAAAAGCCTATAATTTACTTGTTGACATAGACCCAGCTAATATCAAGAAGTATGAAATACTTAAAAAGCTCTCAAAAAATTAAATACAATAAAAAATCAATATTTTATTGTTGCCCTCATTTATTTTAAAAAACCTTCAAGGTTTATTGTTATTTTAGCATCGCAATATGCTACAAAAACTTACTATACAAAACTACGCTTTAATTGATACGCTTGACATCACATTTGACAAGGGTTTAAATATTATTACCGGAGAAACTGGTGCGGGTAAATCTATTATATTAGGCGCTTTGTCATTAATTTTAGGACAACGAGCAGAAAGTAAATATTTTTTTAGTCAAGATAAAAAATGTGTAATAGAAGGTGTTTTTTTATTGAAGGATGAAAAATTAAAATCAATTTTTGAGCTTAACGACTTAGATTTTTTTAGGGAAACAATTCTTCGGAGAGAGATTTCCAACGATGGTAAATCTAGATCCTTTATCAACGACACACCTGTTAACTTAACTGTTCTAAAACAAATTGGTGAGTATTTAATTGATATTCATTCGCAACACGCTACACAAGAAATTAACACCGCTGAATTTCAATTACTTGTTGTAGATTCTATAGCAGACCACAATTCTTTATTATTTACCTACCGCAGCGGTTTTAAACAGCTAAAAAAATATCATATAGATTTAAAAGGACTAATTAGCCAAGCTGATGAAGCCCGAAGCAAGCAAGATTACGAACAATTTTTGTTCAATGAATTAGAAAGAGCGAATTTAAAAGAAGGAGAACAAGAAGATTTAGAGCAAGAGTTAGAAAAGTTAACGCATGCCGAAACTATAAAAAGAAGTTTATTAAACGCAACTGCCCTACTTACAGAAAATGAAACCTCTGCAGCGAGTATATTAAAGGAAGCTTCGCTACAATTGCAGAACGTTGAAAAGTTTGATCCTGCTATAAATACATTATTTGAAAGATTACGCTCTAGCCTGATTGAGCTTAATGATATCGCCGATGAAACTGCGACCATTGAAAGCAAAACAATGCATAGTGCCGAAAAATTATCAATTCTTCAAGAACGTTTAGATGTACTTTATACTTTACAGCAAAAACATCGTGTAGTTAATATAGCAGAATTATTAGCTATACAACAAAAATTAGCAGCTAATTTAACTCAACTCCAATCTTCAGATGAGCAAATTGCAATTCTGAAAAAAAATATTGATTTACTGAAACTTGAGCTTACCAAACAAGCAAAGGAGCTCAGTATTAACCGCAAAAAAGCGATCAAAGTAGTTGAAGTTGTTACGGCCAAAACATTACATCAAGTTGGAATGCCAAATGCAAAGTTAGTTTTAAACCATCAGGTTATTTCAGAATTGAACAAAGATGGCTTGGATGAAATTCAGTTATTATTTTCTGCAAATGCTGGGCAAGCGCCTGCACCTGTAACTAAAATCGCTTCTGGAGGAGAATTGTCGAGACTAATGCTAGCCATTAAATCATTATTAGCCAAACACACCTCTTTACCAACGTTGATATTTGATGAAATTGATACTGGAATCTCGGGAGAAACCGCATTGAAGGTTGGCAAAATAATTTCAGATTTAGGTAATGACATGCAAATTTTGTGCATCACACATTTACCTCAAATTGCGGCAAAAGGTAACTCGCACTATTTTGTTTATAAAAATGAAGAAAGTAACAAAACTACAACAGGGATTAAAAAACTAGATCACCAAGAACGAATAAACGTAATTGCAGAAATGTTGAGCGGAAAAAATCCAGCACCATCTGCTTTACAAAATGCGAGAGATTTATTGAGCTAAAAATTAAGCTTACATATGAAGAAAAAAATTATTGCCTCCATTTTTTTACTTATTTGCTGTTATACTTACTCATTTGCACAAAGCACATATACAATTTCGGGTACCGTAAGAGATAAAGATGGAGTTATTCCAAGCGCATCTATCTATATAAGCAACTATAAAAAAAGTACTTCTACAAACAATTTTGGCACATTTACATTGTCAAATTTAGCACCTGGAAATTATGATATTTTAGTACAGATAATCGGCTATTTGCCTTATGCTAAGAACATTATCATTAGTGACAAATCTGTAGATGTGGATATAATTGTTAAAGAAAATATAACCCTGCTTAATGAAGTTGTGATAAAACCAGACCCAAATAGATTAGCCCACATCAATTTATTTAAAAGATACTTTATAGGTCAAACACCAAATGCAACCCAATGCACACTCATAAATTCGGATGTGTTAATGATTAACGACGACCGAAAAAATAGCTTGTTAAGTATTAAAAGTAACGATTTTTTAATTGTTGAGAATAAAGCACTTGGCTACCGACTTAAGTATATGTTAGAATATTTTGAATACAATTACAAAACAAGCATTATTTATTATGCGGGTTTCCCTTATTTTGAAGAACTAAAAGGCGGAAGTGGAAAACAAAAAAAATGGCAAAAAAACAGAATTATTGCCTACAATGGTTCAGTTCAGCATTTTTTAAAATCATTATACAACAACACAGCTACCAAAGAAGGCTTTATTATTAATAAAATAGTAACCATCCCCAACACCAACAGAAAATCCGATAGCCTAATCAACGCAAATATTAAAAAGCTAACAGGCGGACAACTGGGAGCAAACAGGATACTTACCTTTAAAACCGATGATTCGCTAAATTATTGGTTAAAACAAAGGAAAGAACCTAAAGAACTTAATGTTATAAGCAGAAAGGACGTTTTAGTTGACACCTTGGTGAAAGTTTATAAAAACGACGTAAAATCTTTTAATTATACCGATGAACTTTACGTTATTTATAAAAAGGAAAACGAAACTTTTAGAAACTCAGGATATTATTTAAACCGCCCTTCAGAGTTGTCAGATTATCAAATTTCGATTATTAAATTAATGGAGGCTCCCGCATATTTTTACGGCAATGGAGGGGTTATGAATACAAAAAGTTTACTTTTTAAAGGATTTTGGGGTTATGAAAAAATAGCAGATATGGTTCCATCAGATTTTACACCTCTTCAAAATTAATTGAATTAAAATCATAA
>CANHHZ010000105.1 GCA_947460275.1 Sphingobacteriaceae bacterium
GCGAAAGGCCCACCAAGGTTAATTTCCCCTGTAAAATATTCTGAAGAAGCATCTAATGGATCGTAAGTGATTGGCTCTACCCTAATATGCTGATACAATAACGGACGCGTATTTTTGATTCTAAGTTGGTGTGGGTCAAGTTCAAATGAAAACATATCATGCTGATACACTGGCTTGTCTAATAGCTTCTGCATCAACATTTTTTTATACACCTTAAGCACCTCAAAGCTGGGTATATTAAGGTACTCAATTTTATTTTGCTGAATATTGGTAAAATTGCTAAACAATTGTTCTTGACTAGGTACTTTGGTGGTGTCTAATTTTTGCGTAAAATTGATGAGTTTGAAGGCGATTTCATTGAATTCTTCTAAAAAAGCATTACTCTGGGAATGTTTTTTAGTAAATAATTTTATAGAATCTGGTGGAACGTTAACACCAAACTGGTAAACATTATTAATGTCCACCATAAAATTTCCATAATGAATGGAATTATCATGTATTTGTTCATTTTTAACCTCCAGATCATAAAAAAGCACTCTAGAAATAAATGGATATTTGAGCAAAATGGTATCAGTAAATTTTGCGGCAGCTGCCGAGTCTAGATATCCGTTGTAATATGAAACCTCTGGAAGTTTGTTGAAGAAGAAATCTTTATAAGGTTTGATACTTTCTTCTAATACGTTCGCTTTTGCCGACACAAAATCGTTTTCTATATTTTTTTTACTAAAATTATAAGCCAAAAAAAGGGAAATCACAAATAAAAGGGATATTAACCCTATAAATACAAGGATTAATGAGAAATTTTTGCGATAACCACTATCTTTTTCTGAAGCCATTTTTTGGGAACAGATTATTTATTTTTTAAGTTATTTTCTAAAAAATGTTCTAGCGCAGCATACACTTTTTGCCTACTCTCCTCTCTGTTCATCTCAAACGCAGATTGGTCTCTCTCGAAATAAGTAATTGGAATGTTTCTTTTTTTCAACTCTTTCACAAATCTTATAGCGTCGTTAGCGTTTAAACGGGGGTCTTTGATGTTTTGGGTAATAAAAATTGGAATAGTTACTTTCTCAACATTAAATAGCGGCGATGCTTTACTCATATAATCCACCTCAGTTATCGGATTACCCACAATTTCATAATACATCTGCAAATAGGATTTTAGATATGGAGGAATTGCATTGAGGTAACTAAATAAATTTAACACTCCAGAGTTTGATGCTGCACACTTATATAATTTAGGGTTTTTAATCGCTGCGTTTATAGCAACGTAACCACCAAAACCACTTCCATAAATGGCAACCTTATTAGGGTTGGCAATTTTTTCATTGATCAACCATTTTATACCATCTTCTATGTCATCTTGAATTTTTGCATTCCATTGCTTAAATCCTGCAGCATAAAAATTTTTGCCATAACCCGTAGATCCTCTATAATTGACTTGGAAAACTGCATATCCACGGTTGGCCAAAAACTGAACCTCGGCATTAAAACCCCAAGTATTACGCAATCCAGGTCCATTATGTGGCATCACTACTACCGGAAGATTTTTCGAAGAAGCATTTATAGGTAATGTAAGATAACCATTTATCCTTAAGCTATCTCTAGATATGTAGCTAATTGGATTCATTTTACTCATTTGCTCTTCGTTGATGTCTGCGTTCACATCGCTCAACTTCCTCAACTTTCCTGTATTTGCTGTGTAAAGGTAATAAGAACCTGGGTTGCGGTCAGTAAATGTTCTAACAATTACAACGTTTTCATTTTTATCCCGATCAAGAACTCGCGATTCAGTTTGTGGCAACAAGTTGTCAAGTTTCTGATAAAGTTGTTTGGCAGACTCATCCAAATAATGTTTATTTTTTTTCCAAGTTTCGTAGACCAGGTAAAGCATTTTACCCTTTTGCTTAGAGTATTGCGCATCAACAACATTTACACTATCATTTGCAAAAAGTACGCTTTTTTCTTTACCTGTTGTACAATCTAACTCCACTAAGGCCTGTTTATCTCGGTTTATATTAGATATTGCATAAATCGTATTTTCTTTGTCTTGAGCAAACGCAATTGGGGATAAAGTAGTTTTAAAGTTATTTGTAACGATGGGCCTAAAATTTTGAGTTTCGTTTTCGCGGTATAATAAAGTTTGATTTACCCCGTCGCTAGACATGGCCATGCGTAATCTACCCTTGGCATCTGTAATCCAATTTGTAATATTACCTGGGTTTTGGGCTGCCATTTCCATATGTCCATCTCTAACATTTAACCGGTAAACATCTGAAACAGTGGAATCTCTTTGATTTGACAACACCAATAAATACTTATTTGCAATCAATTGATCTTCTAATGCCCGCATTCGGGCCTTTTCATTTTTGCTGAGCTGTTTCTCGTTCTTACCTTCTTTATCAATGATAAAAAGATCTGATTGATATTTATCTCCTGCCTTTTCTTTGTAGTAAATGAGTTCATTATCACTTACCCAAGAGTAAAACACAATGTTTTTTTCTTTTAAATTGGTAAGCTGTGTCACTTTGCCGGTAGTTAGATTTTCAACAAAAAGATTTTGCTTTTTAGCCTGAAGCTTTAAGTAAGAGATGCAGGTTCCATCTGGAGAAATACGGTAGGTAGCTTTATCCTGCAATTTAAAAAAATCGTTTACAGGAATAAGAGGCGCTTTAATTTCCTGCTTACAGGAAAACAAAACAAGCATCAAAAGCAATAAAAAAATTTTATTATTAAACACCATATTAAACTAATGCTACAAAAATACACATCTATGAGAGCAAAATTGCTAAACACCAATATTGTTACTTTTGAAAGATATTTCGAAATGACAATGTACTCAAATCAATCATTTAAAATCGCGATTATCCGTAACATTTAGAATACGGACAAATGTTTTTTTTAAAAGATTATTTCAAATGCAAGTGGTAGTAAGTTAGCCCAATACAATGATTTCTATAAAATCTTCGCAAAACAAGATTAAAACCTCTTTTGATCATCCAATTCACAACAAAAGCAATATCTTTGTACTATGTTATTATACAATGTAACCTTAATTATTGAAGAGGCTGTTGCCGCCGATTGGCTATTGTGGATGAAAGAAACACATATCCCAGCAGTAATGGCCACAGGAAAGTTTGCGTCAAATAGATTATTAAAAATCGTCGATTCGCCAAATGAAGGCGTTACTTATTGCGCACAATACATAGCCGAAAATATAGCAGACTATAACGATTACCAACAAAACTTTGCTCCAGCCTTGCAGGCAGACTTACAAAGTAAGTTCGAAAATAAATTGGTCGCTTTTAGAACTTTAATGGAATTTATTGATTAAAATGAATATTACAGAAACGACAATTAAAGACCTGTTAATAATTGAGCCTAAAGTTTGGCCTGACGAAAGAGGTTATTTTTATGAAAGCTACAGTGCAAAAGCATTTGAAAATGCAAACGTAAATGCTGTTTTTGTGCAAGACAATCAATCTTTTTCGCAGAAAGGAACTTTACGAGGTTTACATGCACAAGCTACGCCTTTTGCACAAGGCAAATTGGTAAGGGTAATACAAGGTGCTGTTTTAGATGTTGCCGTTGATATTAGAAAAAATTCTGCTACTTATGGCCAATATTTTAGCATGGAGCTTACAAGCGAAAATCACAAACAACTTTGGATTCCTCCTGGATTTTTACACGGATTTATTACCTTGTTGGACAATACTATCTTTACCTATAAAGTAACCAACTATTACGATAAAAATTCAGAAATTGGTGTCGTTTGGAATGATCTAACACTAAATATAAACTGGTGCGAAAACATCGACAAGAGCGAGATCAAGTTGTCTGAAAAAGACCTTTTATTGAAAGATTTTAAATCTTTTGAAAGTCCGTTTTAAATAAAATTTATCACAAAAAAAGCCTCTTAAATACATCAATAGGCTTTTTTTAGGATGTATATTTACTATTGTTTAATCAAATCGTAAAGTTCATCTAACTTTGGCGAAAGCACAATTTCAATTCTTCTGTTTTTGCTTCGCTCTTCAGGAGTTGTGTTGGGTGCTAAGGGTTGAAACTCACCCTTCCCTGTGGCTGTCATGCGTACACTTTCAACCTTTTGCTCATCGGTAAGGAAACGAACTACAGAGGTAGAGCGAAGTACACTTAAATCCCAATTGTCTTTAATTTGACCTAGATTGTTTATTTTTTGAGCATCTGTATGCCCTTCTACGGCAATATTAATCTCTGGCTGTTGTTTCAACACTTCGGCCAGTTGTGTCAAAGCTTGTTTTCCTTTTTCGTCGATAATGATACTTCCGGAAGGAAATAACAGTTTATCGGTTAGGGAAACGTACACTTTACCATTTTTAATTTCAACGGTCAATCCATTTTTAGTAAAGCCTAACAAAGCTTGCTGTAATTTAGCTTTTAACTGATTGGTAGCTTCATCGCGTTTGCGCAAAATTTCTTCTACTTCTTTTAAACGTTGCTCACGTTTTTTCAAGTCATCAGCTAATTTATTGATTTCGGACGAGCTATTGTTGCGCAGCTTGGCATAATTAGCATCCATTTGTTCATTTTGAGTTCTCAAATCGGCCAATTGGCTATTCAAAGAGGTTGTATCTTTCTTTAATCGAGCTATTCTTAATTCCAAATTTTCATTGGCTAGCTGAGCCTCTGTCCAACCAGTGTTTAAGGAGTCTTTTGAAGTCAATAAGGCTTTATATTTTTTTGTAGACAAAACTACGCAAGAGCTTATAGAAAAAGTGAAAAATACGAATGTGGCAAGTAAACTAAGTCTTTTCATAAAATTATAGGTTTGTAGCTTGGCGCAAAAATAGCACAAAAGGTTGGATATTGGCAAAAGCGATGGTTAACTTATCAATGATAGATGTCTTAAAAAATTCCGATTCATTAATATTGTAAATAGCTACGAAGCTTTTCAGTTTCAATAACTCAATATTTGGATGATCTATTTCGTAACCCTTAGGTGCTCTTTTCAATTTGTCTTCAGCAGAAAGCTTAAAAACATCAGTAAAATTTTTAGCGTTGGTAATGGTTAAGAAATCATCTCCATTATAATCAATTTCTTCTCTTATTTTTTTCAAAACAGGAGCTTCGGGCTGCCAAAAACCAATGCCAAAAAAGCAATTTCCAGGTTGTAAATGCAAATAATAAGCAGGCGTATTAGGGCCGTATCCTTTTACATCGAACACAATGCCGTAATTTTTTTTGTAGGGATCTTTATTTTTGCTAAAACGCACATCTCGGTAAATGCGCATCAATGCTTTTTTGGGCTCGGCATCTGCCGAATATTGTTTGTCAATACCAGAAAACTGTTGGATAAGCTTGGCTATAAAAGGATACAAATCTGCCTTGGCCTCTTCATAAAGATGTTTGTTTAGGTCAAACCATTCGCGGTTGTTGTTTTCGGCCAGTTGGCTCAAAAAATCAAATGTTTTTTTAGATAACATCTAGGCTCAATTATTTGTCTGTATCGTAAATAGAATTATACCTTATTTTTGGTGAAAGCCAATGCAATAAAATAATACGTGAATATCGATAATTAAATGGTGACAACAATATTGAAGTTAATAAAATGACACCGCAATAAAACCAAACCGAATCAAAATCTAAGCGCCCGTTACTTATAAAATAGGTGAAAAAACCCATTACAATCATTTCAATCATGTTCATGGCATAGCTTACATACATAGCCGCATAAAAATAACCAGGTTCTATTTCGAAACGCTGTTGGCAATGTGCACACCTATAATTGGTACGCTGAATATTTAAGCCAAAAATGCTGCCGCTAAATATATCTCCACGCCTGCATTGTGGGCATTTGCCTTTTAAAATAGCATACCCTTTAGTTGTTTTTTTAGCATCACTACTCATAATATGAACTTAGTTTTAAAACTGGCGACTAGCGGCTACTTTTTTACGATAATTTTTATACCACAAAGCGCCAAGCCCCATCATTAAAACATATGGAATAGCTAATAAGTAGATAATGCCTGCATTTAAGCCTTTGCCCTGTGTATTTCCATTTTTTACGCTCTGCTCGGCATTTACGCTACACATAGCACATTGAGCATTTGCCTTTGGTAAAATAGCAAAAATAGAAATAAGGATTAAAAAGATAAGAATAAATTTCTTAGACATGCAACAAATATAAGGATAATTGGAGAATGGCTTTTAAAATTTATGTCATAAAAAAAACCTTACTTTTTAGGCAAGGTTTTGTAATTAAATTATACTTAACTAAGATAAGTAATGTTTAAAAAAGTTAAAGAATACGGCTAGTAGCTATAATATGGAGATATCATGAGATATACAACCACCCCAGTTACAGCAACGTATAACCAAAGCGGGAAGGTAATTTTAGCTATTTTCTTATGCCTATCAAACCGTTCTGCCAAAGCCCTAACATAGGTTACCAGTACAAACGGAATAGTGGCTATGGACAACAAAATATGACTGATTAGTATAAAGTAGTAGATATATTTTATTGCGCCATTTCCACCAAACTTAGTAGAGGGAGTCGTCATATGGTAAGCAATATACATAACCAAGAACACCAAGGAACAAGCGATGGCTAATTTCATTAAATTTTCATGTGTTCGTTTTTTACCTTTTTTGATAGCTACTACTGCTAAAATCAGTAACAATGCTGTAATTCCATTTATGGCAGCGTATATTGGAGGCAAAAAATGCAATGGTTTTGCATTGGGTATTTTCACAAAAAATAAAAATGCTACTGCTAAAGGTATCACCACCGACAAGGCGATAATTAGTTTGTTGTATTTTTGTTCAGTTTGAAGATTTTCCATTTAAATAATATTATTGATTGATAAAGATTTATCTGCCGTCGTGCATATTTCTTAGTTCTTCTGCTATCAAAACTTTAATTTCATCGTCAAGTTTAGATAAGTCTTCTTGATTTGTTGCTTCGTAAAAACCCCTTATTCTATGCTGCGAATCTAAGAGCACAAACCTATTGCTATAAACAAATTTAA
>CANHHZ010000106.1 GCA_947460275.1 Sphingobacteriaceae bacterium
CGCAGAGGTTGGATTTTGATACAATTCTACACCTCCGATGAAATCTTTATAAATATTGTAATAAGCATAACCATCAACTAATAGTTTTTTAGTGGCTAAACCTTTATAACCTAATTCAAAAGATTGAACACTTTCTGGGCGTAAGCCTCCTGCATCAAAGGTATACTGCTGAAGTAGAGCAGGATTTGCACTACCTGCAACTGCAGAAGCTAGAAACGCTTTGTAGCTTGTAGAAGTTACTCCCTTGTTAGCGTATAAATTGTATTTACTTATAGATTCAGGTAATCCGGCAATTAAACGTGTAGTACCACCACCTACAGCTAGATCAATATATTGATCTTGTGTGGTTGGATTGCGGTAACCTGTTTGATAAGATACACGGATGTTGTTATTAGGAGCAACTGTCCATACGCCAGTAACACGAGGAGTGAATCTTCCTTCGAAATTATTGTTCTTATCATAACGACCGGCAACAGTCATTTTAAAGTTATCGCCTAATTTTTTACCCAATTGTGCAAAAGCACCATATTCGGTAATAGTAATGTCACGAGTAGCATCATCAAAAATGGTACCATCAGAGTGTAAAAAATAATTGCGGTAGGAAGCTCCAACTTGTAATTCTACTACATTGTTTAATGCATTAGAAAAGTTGTACATTCCTTCATAATGATATAAGTTAGTTTTGTCGTTAAATTTAGCGCCATTAGCAGGGCCAATAGTTTTTGCAGTAATAGCAGCTTTAGCAGTTTCAAAACCTGAAGTTCCTGGAATCAACCGACCTGCATCTGCAGCAGCTCTAGCTGATAAATGTGCAGCTGAAGGTGTTTGTCCTGCGGCATTTGCGCCAAGATAATTAGTTAGGTAATTAAAAAACCAACCTGTTTGACCACCAGAAGGCTTCCAAGCTTCGTTGATAAAAGTACCTAAAATAGTCGCGTTGTATGCATCTCCAGAACGCTCTTGGGTAGTGTAGGCTCTTAAGAAAAAGTCTTGACCTTTCAACTCTAATTTATATTGTCCAATAGAAAAATTTCTTAATGAATAACGATCCGTTCCTGTGTAAACAGAAGTACCTGTACCCCAATTTGCTTGCGCAATGGCTTCAACAGTACTATTTAATTTATAATGTAACGATGTAGAAGTTTTCAAAGACTTAGTATCATAATCTACCAAATCTTTCTCTTCATAACCTGTTCTTGAAACAACCGTTCCTGCATTTAAAATTCCAGGATTTCTTAATCCATAGTAAAAAGGCAAATATTGATTGATCACAGTTGGACGTAGCGCAGCTGGTACGTTTGCATTAATAAATGAAATATAAGATGCATAAGGTGTACCTGCAGGAAGATTATTTAAAACTGTTTGGGCATTAAACAAACCACCAGAGGCAGCCAAAATACCAGCTCTTGTTTGGCTCTCTACACTTTGTGCAATAGCTGTGATGTTCGTATTAATCTCATCACCATAAATGTTTACCCCATCAAAATTAGGATCTGAATTTCTGCTTCCATCTTTTAACTGACGAGAAGTTCTATCGAAATTTCTGCTGTCGGTAGCAGCCCAATCTTTTGCTTGCAAAAAGGAAACAGCCGTTTTGAAACCAAATTTGTTTTTCCATGATTTTGCCAAACGCAAGTCGAATTGTTTAAATTCTTGTACACCTTGGCTCAATTGATCATCTTTTACATGGTTAATACCTGTTTTGTATTGAAAACTTGCTCCTTGATATTGAAAAGGATTTTTTGAAGTCATCAATAAAGTACCGTTAATACCACCAGCACCATACAATGCTGAAGCTGCACCAGGCAATAACTCAACATTATCCACATCAAGTTCTGATAAACCTACGATATTACCAACCGAAAAATTTAAACCTGGGGCCTGATTATCCATTCCATCAATAAATTGATTGAAACGTGTATTACCATTTGCATTAAATCCACGGGTGTTTACAGATTTAAAAGTCATACTTTGCGCACTCATTTCTACGCCTTTTAAGTTGTTTAATGCCTCGTAAAATGAAGGCGCTGGCAACTCTTTTAAAGCGGCAGAACTGATACGTTCAATAGAAACCGGAGACTCTAATATACGCTCGGGAGTTCTAGAGGCTGAGATAACCACCTCTTGTCCTAAAATAACATTGCTTTCTAATTCTACAGCAATATTAGTTGTACTTGTTACTTGTTTCTCTGAAGTAGTGTAACCAACATAGGAAACAACCAAGGTCATTGGTGCTTTTTCGGATGTTGAGAAAGAAAATTGACCTTTCAAATCTGTAGATGAGCCAATGGATTTACCTTTTACCGTAACACTTGCTCCCGGTATTGGCTGTTTAGTTAATTTATCTGTAACAGAACCACTAACTATAATGCTTTGTGCATTTACAGCAACTCCTGTTGCTAATAAAACAAATAGCATTAAAATAACTTTTGTAAAGATTTTGTTCATATTGAATAAGTTATATTTGTATAATTTATATAAACTTAGAACAAATTTTATAACTAACAAAATTCTATTCAAAAAAAAATATGGTTAAAAATAAAATTGATAGTGAATGATTTTGTTTTTTTGTAGTAAATTGCAAGATTAAGTTTCGTTTTTAACTCGCATACTAACCAAATAAATTAAACATCAATGAACAAAATAAAAGCTCTTATTTGTATAATAGTACCCATAACATTGGCTTACGTTTTTAACACAAAATTTGGTGACACCCCACCCTTACTTAAATTTTTAAACCCATATACTGGTTTTTGGCAAAATGCCGAAGGCAACAATATAGCCGCTAACAAAAAAATAGAACTCAGTGGGGCAATTGATAAAATTGATATCCTTTTTGATGACAGAATGATACCGCATGTTTTCGCAAAGAATGATCACGACTTATATTACGCACAAGGTTACGTAACAGCCATGCATCGCCTTTGGCAAATGGATTTTCAAACCCGTTTTGCTTCAGGTAGATTATGTGAAGTTGTTGGTAAGAAAGCCATAGAAGTAGATCGCTATCAACGTAGAATGGGAATGGTTTATGGCGCCGAAAATTCGCTAAAAGGAATGATGGAAAATCCAAAAACTAGCGCAATGGTGTTAGCCTATACCGAAGGAATAAACGCTTACATTGCTTCTTTATCGTCTGCAAGTTTACCTTTAGAATACAAGTTATTGGATTTTAAACCAGAAAAATGGACACCTATCAATTGCGCATTTTTACTTAAACAAATGTCGGGTGTATTGGCCATGGGATCTGATGAGTTTTACATGACCAATATCCTCAAAAAATTTGGTCCTGAAATCACGAAAGATCTTTTCCCTGATTATCCATTTAAAGAAAGCCCTATTATTCCGGTAGGCACCAAGTGGGATTTTAAACCCCTACCCATTCCGCAAGCACCAAAAGAATATATCGAAATGCTTACTGGAAACATACAAACCAAACAAAAAATCGAAGGTATTGGCAGTAACAACTGGGCGGTAAACGGAGATAAAACAAAATCTGGCGCTCCAATTCTAGCCAACGATCCACACCTTGACCTTAGTTTACCTTCTATATGGTATCAAATACAATTAAATGCTCCGGGTGTGAATACTTATGGCGTTTCTTTACCAGGTGCACCCGGTGTGATCATTGGTTTTAACCAAAATATTGCTTGGGGTGTAACCAATGTAGCAGCTGATGTGTTAGATTTTTATCAAATTAAATTTAAAGACAATAAATACCAACAATATTGGTTCAACAACGGTTGGAAAAACACTACTAAACGACTAGAAAAAATAAAAGTAAGAGGCAGTGCTGATGAAATTGATACCATTTACTATACCCACCAAGGTCCAGTTGTATATTTACAAAAGCCAAGTTATGGCAAAGCAGCAAATATACCTGTAGGAAATGCCCTGCGTTGGATTGCACACGATAAATCAAATGAGTTAATGACTTTTTACCATTTAAATAGAGGTAAAAACTATGCTGATTATCGTAAAGCATTAACTTTTTATACAGCGCCAGCACAAAATTTTATTTTTGCAAGTGCCGACAATGACATCGCAATTACGCCAAATGGCAAGTATCCGCTCAAATGGAAAAACCAAGGTAAATTTATTTTGGATGGAACAAACCCTGCAAACGACTGGCAAGGTTGGATTCCTGCCTCACAAAATCCAACAGTAAAAAATCCACCCCGTAATTTTGTTAGCTCAGCAAATCAATCCTCAACAGATACTACTTATCCTTATTACATCAATTGGGAATTTGCACCTTATGAGCGTGGGCAAAGAATTAACGCCCGACTTAGCGCTATGAAAAACATAACCGTTGACAGCATGAGTGTTTTACAAAGCGATTCTTATAGTTTGACAGCAGAAAATCTATTGCCCTATTTATTGCCTTTAGTAACTGTAAATCAATTAAATAATAACCAAAAAAAAGCATTTAACTCGGTAACAAGTTGGAACAAATATTTTGATGCCGAGTCAATTGGTGCCAGCATTTTTGATTTATGGATAAAAAGACTGAACGATAACATTTGGAAAGATGAATTTACCGTGGCTGATATCCCAATGCGTTTTCCATCAAGAGATAGAACAGTACAATTAATTCAAAAAGAACCAAACGCAAAATGGTTCGACAATATCAATACTCCACAAAAAGAAACATTAAAAGACTTGGCAAACGAGGCATTTAAATTTACATACGATAGCTTAGAGCGTAAATTTGGGCCAATTGGCAATACTTGGAATTGGGGAAATGTAAAAAACACTAACGTACCTCACTTAGCAAGAATACCAGGTTTCGGTTCTAAAAAGCTTGCCATTGGCGGAGCAAAAAGTACTGTAAATGCACTTAGTGAAACCAATGGACCCTCTTGGCGAATGGTTATAGAACTTGGTAAAAATCCAAAAGGACACGGCGTTTATCCTGGTGGGCAATCAGGTAACCCAGGCAGCCCGTATTACGACAATATGATTGATACTTGGGCGCAAGGCAAACTTTATGATTTATTATATCTTCATTCTCCAGAAGAAAAATCTGATAAAATAATTTCTCACTATAAAATTTCAAAAAAATAATGGTATTTCTCATCATCATCATAGCTTCTTTTTTACTACAAATGGTTTTACCTTGGTGGCTAGTAATCGTAATATCTTTTGCCACTTGTGGAATACTTGGTAAAACTGCAAAAATTTCTTTTTGGCATCCATTTTTTGCTATTTTATGTCTATGGATTGGAATGGCTTTATTAAAAAGCATACCCAACCAACATATTTTAGCAACCCGAATTGCCGAAATGCTTAAAGTACAATTTTGGCCTTTAGTGCTATTAATTACGGGATTACTTGGCGGTTTAGTTGCGGGTATTTCTGGTTTTTGTGGTTATCATTTTAGAAAAGCAATGATAAACCTAAAAACAAAGGCCTAGTTTTATAATTCTTTGTATTTTTGCTCGGTGAACTTATTAGCTGAGCAAATTTTTTCTATTACAACCGAAAGCAATTTCAATGAAATTGCTTTGCAAATTTTTAAACAACAGGCTAAAAATTGTGAAGTTTATGGAGATTATATTGGCCATTTAAACATTAATCCCCTTACCATAAAGCACTATAGCGCAATCCCTTTTTTGCCTATTAATTTTTTTAAAAGTCATGCTATAACTTCAAGCAACAACATGCCCGAAATTATTTTTAGCAGTTCGGGTACTACAGGCCAAATTACAAGCAAACATTTGGTTAGTGATGTGAAAATTTACGAGCAAAGCTTTAATAAAGCTTTCCATATTTTCTATCAAAACCCTGCCGAAACATGCATTTTGGCACTATTGCCCTCCTATTTAGAAAGAGAAGGCTCTTCGTTAATTTACATGGTTGATGATTTGATTAAACAGAGTAAAATTGCCAAAAGCGGATACTTTTTAAATAACCTTGATGAGCTATTCAACACTTTAAGTGATTTACAAAAGAGCCAACAAAAAACACTCCTCATTGGGGTAACTTATGCCTTATTAGATTTTGTTGAGCAATTTAGCATCAGCTTCCCTGAACTTATTGTTATGGAAACTGGTGGTATGAAAGGAAAACGAAAAGAAATGGTGCGTGAAGAATTACATCAGGTATTAGGTAGGGGTTTTGGGGTAGAAAACATTCATAGCGAGTATGGAATGACCGAGTTACTCTCGCAAGCTTATTCACATGGTAAAGGAATTTTCAATTGCCCACCTTGGATGAAAATTTTACTTAGAGATACTTCAGACCCCTTAAGTGCATTACAAACAGGTACAAGTGGGGGAATTAATGTGATAGATTTAGCCAACATCAACTCTTGTGCTTTTATTGCTACTCAAGATTTAGGAAAAACCTATGCAAATGGTAGCTTTGAAGTAATTGGACGATTTGACCATGCCGATATTAGAGGCTGTAATCTTTTGTTACAATAAACTAAACTAAGCGCTCATCAAACTCAAAGGATTTTACTTCTATTATTTTGATTTGCTTTGCCAAAGGATGTTGAACATTCATTAAATGATTATACTCATCTGCAATTATTGCCGAAGGAACTGCCAATATTAAAGATTTTTGACGTTTCACAAAATCATCACCAATTTTTTTTACGTTGGCATTTGAGGGATAATCTCTCCAATTTTTTGGCAATTCATGTACCTTTAAAACCTCAATGCTATTTTCGGGTACTTCAAAAACGCTTAAGCATAAATTTACAGTGTTGCTCATGGAACTTTTATTTGCTAAAACCTCTAAAGCAGCCAAGGCTCTATTAGAAGCCATATAGTGTAAAGGCACTCCAACAGAATTCCAACGACCACCAAACAATTTGGCGGCGGTTCCGCTTACATCGTGAGCATGTTTGCAATCACAAATTCGATATAAAACCATTAGCTAAAAACGCCATATTCTAACCTACCTAACACCTGTAAAATTAAATCAAAACCTATGGAGGTATCCAATAA
>CANHHZ010000107.1 GCA_947460275.1 Sphingobacteriaceae bacterium
TCGTTAACCTCGTTTCCGATTTTAATAATTTCTGAACCAATAAGCGTGTTTGCTAATGCTGATACCTTCATTTTGATAATGTTTTTGCGTTATTAAGGATGCACAAAAATAGTGTTTTAAACTTACTTAAATCCTGCCAAGCCGCGGGATGAAGAATTATTGCGGCTCAATGACGCAAAAAAATTGTATTACTTCACCAAGTTTGTTAGGGCTTTGTTTGTTTTTTCGAACTTAAACTGCGCTAAAGTTTCTTCCATCATTGCCTGTATTTCTGCATTACATAAATTGCCAATGCTACCTTCGTGGGTATGTTTTAAGTTTTTATTTGGCGCAAATGTTCCCTTTTCGATGGTTTCGCCAACCATTTTATACGCTTCCCTAAATGGCACGCCTTTTAAAGCCAATTCATTTACCACGTCAACACTAAATAGATAATCGTACTTCTTATCGTTTAAAATATCTTCTTTGATGCTCATATTTTGCAACATAAAAGTGGTCATTTCTAAGCATTCGTTTAAAGAAGTAATGGCTGGAAAAAGGTTTTCTTTTAGCAATTGTAAATCTCTGTGGTAACCCGATGGCAAATTGGTTGTCATCATGGCAATTTCATTTGGCAAAGCCTGAATTTTGTTGCAACGCGAACGAATCAACTCAAAAACATCAGGATTTTTTTTGTGCGGCATAATGCTCGAGCCCGTGGTAAGTTGATCTGGAAAACTGATAAACCCAAAATTTTGGTTGATGAATAAACATACATCCATAGCCATTTTAGCCAAGGTTGCCGCTACCGAAGACATGGCCTGCGCTAATATTCTTTCTGTTTTTCCGCGACCCATTTGAGCATAAACCACATTATAATTTAGCTTTTCGAAACCTAAAAGTTCCGTTGTTAAGGTTCGGTTTAAAGGGAAAGAAGAGCCATAACCCGCGGCAGAACCTAAAGGATTTTTATTGCAAATTTTGTAGGCGGCCAGCATCAGTTCCATATCGTCTACCAAGCTTTCGGCGTAAGCGCCAAACCACAAACCAAACGACGAAGGCATAGCAATTTGCAAATGTGTATAGCCCGGCAGTAATTTATCTTTATGGGTATTGCTTAAAGTTATCAATTGAGCAAAAAGTGCCGAACTGTTTTCGACTATTTCTTGGATACAAGCTCTAAAATAAAGCTTTAAGTCAACTAAAACTTGGTCGTTGCGTGAGCGACCGCTGTGTATTTTTTTACCTGCATCGCCAATGCGTTGCGTTAATAGCCATTCTACTTGCGAGTGTACATCTTCAACAGCATCGTTTATGGTAAACTGGCCCGCTTCAATTTCTTTGTAAATTACTTTTAAGGCAGTTGTTACTTCGGCAAGTTCGGCTTGCGTAAGTAAATTAATACTTGCCAGCATTTGTACATGAGCCAAAGAACCTAAAACATCAAACGCAGCCATTTGCAAATCCAACTCGCGATCTTTACCTACCGTAAATGCTTCAATACCTTTGTCTACCTCAATATTTTTTTGCCAGATTTTCATTTTAATTAGTTAAGATAACTGGTTTTAGCATGGCAATGTAACCCGCCACGCCATCGGCTATTTCGTGTACATAAATAAACTCATCCGCCATGTGCGAGCGCCCAGAAAAACCCGGACCAACTTTTACCGAAGGAATATCCAATAATGCTTGGTCTGATGTAGTTGGCGAGCCGTAAGTTGTTTTGCCCAAAGCTACGCCAGCTTGTACCAAAGGGTGGTTTTTATCAATAGAAGATGGTTTTAAGCGGATAGAACGAGGAGTAACATCGCATCCAACATTTGCTCTTATAATTTCCAAAACCTCTTCGTTGCTATAGGCGTCGGTTACACGAACATCAACCGTAAAAGTACAATTTGCTGGCACTACGTTATGCTGCGAACCCGCATTAATTATGGTTACCGTCATTTTTAATGGGCCAAACACATCAGAAACCTTTGGAAACTGATAGGTTTTAAACCATTCTATATTTTTTAGTGCTTTATAAATTGCGTTTTCGCCCTCTTCTCTTGCCGCGTGACCAGCTTTGCCATGTGCCACACAATCAATTACCAAAAGTCCACGCTCGGCAATAGCCAAGTTCATTTCTGTGGGTTCGCCAACAATGCCAAATTCAAGTGGGCCTAAATCGGGTAAAACCAACTCCAGTCCGTCATTCCCCGAAATTTCTTCTTCCGCAGTTGCGGCCAAACAAATGTTGTATTTTAAATCGCTTTGCGGATAGAAATAAAGAAAGGTGCCAATTAACGAAACCAAACAGCCGCCAGCGTCGTTACTGCCCAAGCCAAATAATTTATCACCTTCTATAACCGCATCATAAGGATTGCGGGTGTACCCCGAGTTAGGTTTAACCGTATCGTGGTGCGAGTTTAACAGCAATGTTGGTTTATTGGCGTCAAAATATTGGTTGTAAGCCCAAACATTGTTTAATTTTCGGTGGGTTTTTACTCCTCTATCTTCTAAATATTTTGCAATTAAATCAGCTGTTTTATCTTCTTCCTTACTAAAGGATTGAATTTGAATAAGTTGTTGCAATAAGCCTAAGCTTTCTTTTTGTATCTGTTCAATCATAAGCCCCTCCCAACCCTCCCCAAAAGGGAGGGCTTTGTAAAGTTTCCTAATATGTTATGTTTTAATTAATCACTGTCTAGTTTCCGCTAGCCTGTTTTGCCTTCCAGCTTTAGCCTTTCAGCTTTCTTCGTACAAATTTCCGCTTCTTATGCCGAAATTAAATTCATTTTATTAATGATGAGCTAAATTACTGTGTAGAACTCCGTTTAGCTCAGCGGGTACACCCTTTTGGCGAAGTTACTTTATCTATTTCAAATTTTAGGTGTGTTTGATGCAATAATCATAAAACACTTGAGCCTTAACTGGCATGAACTAGTTTAACATTTTTGTGCCAAAACTGCCTTTTTCAAGCTGATTAAGCTCATCGGCTTTGCCTATATACACTGCGGATACTCCTTTTTTTATCGCTTCAAAAGCATTGTAAAGTTTAGGGATCATTCCGCCTGCAACAGTACCAGCAGCTTTTAAGGCATCAAATTCTTGCGTTCTAATTTCCCTTACCACGGTTGCGTCGTCATCCACATTTTTTAAAACTCCTTTTTTCTCAAAACAATAGACCAAACGCGTTTGATATAATGGAGACATGGCTACAGCCACAGCAGAGGCAATGGTATCGGCATTGGTATTTAAAAGCTGTGTCTCTCCATCATGTGTAATGGCACACAAAACAGGTGTTAAACCAGCATTAAGTAAGTTTTGTAGCGTAGCTGATGCTACTGAACTTTCGTCTAAATCGCCAACAAAGCCATAATCAATCTCTTCACCCTCTAAATCTCCCCCTGCTGGGGAGACTTTTGTTACAGGTCTTTTTTGAGCTTTGATAATGTTTCCATCAGCGCCGGTTAAGCCTATGGCATTGCAGCCTTTGGCCTGCAACTGCGCCACCAAATTTTTGTTGATTAAACCCGCATAAACCATGGTTACCACTCTTAAAGTTTCCACATCAGTAATCCTACGGCCTTCAACCATTTTTGTTTCGATTCCTAAAGTATGACCTATATCTGTAGCAATTTTACCGCCACCATGCACTAAAATTTTGTGGCCAGGCAATGCCGTAAAATCTAACAGAAACTGACGTAAGTTTGCCGAATTGTCAATTACGTTGCCTCCTATTTTGATGATGGTAAGTTGTTCCATTTATGGGTTACGAGTTATGGGTTTCGAACTGTTTACTTTATTTCTTCTAACATTGTTTTTAATACCGCTTGCACTGCCCAAAGTCTATTTCCAGCCTCGTGGATGACCAACGAGTTTGGCCCATCTAAAAGCTCGGCCGATAACTCCAAATCTCTTCTTACTGGCAAGCAATGCATTATTTTTGCATTGTTAGTAATTTTTAATTTTTCATTATCCATCATCCATCCTTCGGGATAAGTAAGCACCTTACCATACTCTTTGTAGCTGCTCCAGTTTTTTACATACACGTAATCTGCACCGCTCAACGCACTTTCTAAATTATACTCGATTTTTGCGCCGGGCGTATAATCTTCGCAAAGTTCATATCCTTCGGGCTGTGCAATGGTAAAATCGAGCATGTTTTCTTGCTGTGCCCTACACATCCACTCGGCAAAAGAATTGGGTACCGCTTGTGGCAATGCTTTTACATGTGGCGCCCAAGCCAAAACCACCTTAGGTTTAACGCCCTTTGACGACCAAGTTTCTTGAATGGTAATTAAATCGGCCAAGCTTTGCAAAGGATGGCGGGTTGCGCTTTCTAAACTTACTACGGGTACGGCACAATATTTTACAAACTTATTAAAGAAATCTTCATTGTAATCTTCTTCTCTGTTTGTTAATTTAGGAAAAGAACGAAGTCCTAAAATGTCACAATATTGCCCCATTACAGCCGCAGCCTCACGAATGTGCTCTACGGTAGTACCGTTCATCACTACACCGTCTTGCGTTTCTAAAGCCCAACCTTCTTTATCCATGTTCATCACCATTACGTTCATGCCTAAATTAAGTGCCGCTTTTTGGGTGCTTAATCGCGTTCGCAAACTAGGATTCATAAAGACCAAACCCAAGGTTTTGTTTTTACCTAAACTTTGAAAAGCATACGGATTTGCCTTTAATGCTAAAGCATCATCTATAAATTGCTTAATATTTTGTACATCGTGTACGGAAGAAAAAAGTTTCATTTTAATAGGGTTTGAGGTTTAAGGCATAGGGTTTAAGGTTTTACCTGCTCCGCCACCTCTTAAAAATTTCAAAAAAGAAATTAGCATTGCTCTAACTTCGTTAATTGATTGGTTTACTTTTATATAATTTTCTTCTGTTATGTACTTCATCTCTAAAGCACATAAGCAACAATAATCTATTTCATTTGTTGAGCCTAAGGCCGTGTCTAAAAAATGGGCAAAGTCTTTGTCAGTAAACCTTCCGCATCCTTCTACTATGTTTAAAGGAATAGACAATGCTGCTCGTGTAAGCTGAGACGTTAATTCAAACTTTTCTTCTTTAGGAAATTTAATCGCAATATCCTTTTTTATGAACATGTTTAGTTCATGCGCCTTTTTCCAAACCTCAAGTTTTTTGTAGTCTCTCATCGCCCTATGCCTTATACCCTTCACCTTTTACCGCTTTCTCAAAAGCACTTAAAAATTCATCTGCGTGTGCTTTGGTTAGGTTTAAAGCGGGCAATAAACGGATAACGTTTGGTTTTGCTTCGCCAGTAAAAATGAAATGCTTAAACAGCAAGTCTTTTTTTACGTGGGCCAGTTCTTCGGGCAGCTCTATGCCAATCATTAGTCCACGGCCTCTTACCTCTTTTACTTGCTCAAATTTCTTTAGTTCGGCAATTAAGTAGCTGCCAAGCTCTTGGGCATTTTGCATGAGGTTGTCTTGTTCCATAATTTCCAAAACAGCCAATGCTGCAGCACAAGCCAAATGGTTTCCACCAAATGTGGTGCCTAGTTCGCCATGCCAAGGCTTAAATTTAGGTGCAATTGAAATACCTGCCACCGGAAAACCGTTGCCCATGCCCTTGGCCATAGTGTATACATCGGCTTGTATACCAGCATAATCATGTGCATAAAAAGAGCCTGTACGTCCGTAGCCACATTGTACGCTATCGGCAATATAAACGGCATTGTATTCATCGCAAAGGGTACGAATTTTTTGCAAGAAACTTTTTGAAGCTTCTTTAATACCACCCACGCCTTGTATACCTTCAATAATTACCGCAGCAATTTCGTTGCCTTGCGTTTTAAAAGTTTCTGCTAGCGCTACCTCGTTGTTAAACGGCAAGAAAATCACGTTTTCGGTTTGGTTTACCGGCGCTACAATTTTAGGGTTATCGGTTACAGCAACAGCCAACGAAGTACGGCCATGAAAAGCACCGCTAAAAGCGATTACTTTTTTGCGCCCATTGTAAAAAGAGGCCAATTTTAAGGCATTTTCATTGGCTTCGGCACCCGAATTGCACAAAAACAACTGATAATCGACCTTACCCGAAACCTGTCCTAATTTTTGCGCCAACTGCACCTGCAAAGGAATTTTTACAGAGTTAGAGTAAAAACCCACTTTGTTTAATTGCTCGGTTAAACGATTTACATAATGTGGATGTGTATGTCCGATTGAAATAACCGCGTGGCCACCGTATAAATCTAAATATTTTTGTCCATTTGCATCCCAAACATTGCTGCCATTTGCTTTGGCAATTTCTATATCGTTTAGCGGATATACGTCGAATAAGTTCATTTATTGAGTTATAAGTTGTACGTTTTAAGTTATAAGTTTGGGCGTTTAGCTCTAACTTTTCCAATTAAACCGATAAGCATCGCCTTAATTTCATTAATGTTATTTGATAATGTTGTAAAATCTTGTTCGTTCAGATAATGCAGATCTTTTGAAAGGATTAAAAAATATTCTGTTTCATTCGCTGAACCTAAGGCTATATTTTAAAAAATTTGCTAAATCTGGCTGACTATTTTTACCACATCCTTCTGCAATATTAGCAGGTATTGATGCCGCAGCTCGTCTTAGTTGATTTGTTAGACCATAAGTTTCTTCTTTAGGAAAACAAGCACTAACCTTATAAATATCAAGTGTAATTTGATGTGATTTTTCCCATACTTTTAATTCTTTGAAGTTCTGCATACTTATAACGTATAACTTTCCACTAAAACCCCGCTGCTTTTAATTTCAATCCTGTTGTTTCTTCTAAGCCGAACATCAAGTTCATGTTTTGTACGGCCTGACCGCTTGCGCCTTTTAACAAGTTGTCGATAATGCTGACGATAAATAATTTATTGCCGTGTTTTTCTAAATGAATTAA
>CANHHZ010000108.1 GCA_947460275.1 Sphingobacteriaceae bacterium
CCACCTGGTCCTTTATAACCACCTAAACTATCAAATATGCCAGTCTCAAAATTTAACGCTTCGACATAGTGAATGTTTTTTTCCGTTGAAGACCAATACCAACTATTTGCGAAACCACCTATTTTATTTTTGTATTGAAATTGTTTATACAATTCATCCTTACTCGGTAATGACCAGTCTGTAAAACCACCTTCATTATACTGTCGAGCAAGGGTTGCTGCAGGAAAAGGTAATTTTGTTTGTTGAGAAGTTGCTAATATCAAGTTTGTGTTTTGACCACCGCTACCTAAGGCTGTGCCCTTTGCATTGGTTAGATTGAAATTTGTTGTTTGACCAGCTGAATCATATATACCATTTTGCCACATGCAACCAGTTTCTCCAGGATAATACGAAGAATTTGAATTCAATGTTTGGTCAAAAGTTGATGATATAATACCATGCTCTTGTCCTTCAATAAATCCACTTTCTCCTTTTTGATAGATATGTATAATTATTCCTCCTTGGAAATTGTCGCCAATTTGATGATTAGAGATTTGCTTGCAATCTTCCTTTATGCAGCCCGTAAATAAAACCAGGGTTAAAATAAACGATAATATTTTTTTCATTATTTAATTGATTATAAATACTTGGTTAATTAAAGATTAGATAAGTATGTTATTTGTTCTTGAGTTAAAGCACGATTATAAATCCTTACATCATCATATGAGCCCACCATTGAGTTATTCGCGTTATTTGGGCTTAATCCGCCAATTCTAAAATATCCAATATTGCTCTGTCCAATATTTTGGGTTGGCTTTGTTGATAACAAATTGCCATCAACATAGATTTTAGAACCTCCTTGATCCATACTTACAACACAATGATGCCACTTATTGTCAATTACATTAGCGTCAACTTCATTAAACGTCTCAGCGCCATTAAATGTGTAAAAACCTATTTTGTTATTTTTAATGTATAGGGTTCTATCCCATGAGCCTCCATGTAAGTTTTGACCGTTATTAAATCCAATGATATGTGAAAATGTAGTTGCCGTACTAGTTTTGAACCAAACTGAATAAGAAATTGAGTTTGGCGAATTATATGATTTTGATGTCCCAATTAAGTTTGATCCACTTGAGAAATTGTAAGCTAAATTACTAAAACCATTTCTATCACTTGTTAGCGTTGATCCATTAATAACACCATGGTTTTCATTTCCAGATTCATCATTAGCATTACCATTAAATGGAAAATAGGCTATTAGTCCAGTCAATATATCAACATTAGTTGTCCTAAAAGTTATCTCATTGCCATAACTTGTGCCACTACTATTAGTTGCATAAGCTCTTATAAAATAGGTAGTGTTAATCGTTAAAGATTTAATTTTGCTTGTAAAGCTTCCATTACCTATACCATCAGAAGTTTTAGTAACTAAAGATATAGTTGGATTTGGGTTAGTACTCCAAACCACCCCTTTAGAAATTATCGCAGAACCACCTTCAGAGTTGATATTTCCACCAGTAGTAACCTCATTGTTTGTGATATTGCTTATAGTATTGGTGGTTATTGTTGATAATCCTGCAGCTGTAATGTTAACTACACACGTATTCTTTTTGCACGATAAAGCAAAAAATGTAATTGTAAATAATAGAATGATTGATAAGTTTTTGTTCATGTGTTCATGTTTTTAATTTGTAATTAATTTTTTTTCGTAAAAATAGCTGGATGAACATGCTACATAGATATAAAATCACGTTAATCGCGTTACGAACGCATAAGAACGCAATTTTGGAATAGAGCTATTAGTTGTTTTTTTATCTTGCAACAACTAATTTTTTAATCTCTTTGTATGAAATGGAGCGTAATACTATTCTTTTTAATCTTTGCTAAAGCTGCAAATGGCCAGGATGCTTATTTTGAATGGGTAAACCCGAAAAATGCATTGCGAGAACGTATTGAGGTAAGTTCTCAAAATCATTTAAAAGAAGTAAAGGCCGGCGTATGGGAAGTTGCCACTCAGCTTTCCATCAATCCAACTATTTTTAAAGATTTACCACCAAACCTGATCAAATATTTTTACCTAGATAATGGCAAAAATATTTGGTTTACCGTAAATGGTACTGGTATGGTGTATCAATTTACCCCCGCTACAAATAGCTTTATGAGGATAGACAATACTTTTTATAAGGGGCATAATTTTTTTGCTTTACAGTTTGTTAGACAAAATAAACTGTATAGCCTTGGTGGGCAAGGGTTTTGGGAATACAGCAAAGTGTTGTCTTATTTCGACACTAACCTTAAAGAATGGGAGATGATAAGAACTAAAAACCTGGGGCATGAAGTAACCAATAGAGGTTACCATGGTTATGCTGCTAAAAAAGATGTGATTTTTTCTGGTGCATCGAGTGTAGCGCTTCCCATAAATGACCTGCAGGAAAAGTTTGATGATCGGTTATTTGTTTATGATTTTAAAAAATCCAATTGGACAGTTTTGGGTCACATTAATGCAAACCTTCCATTTCAAACAAATTTTGATGTGTATTGGGATGGTGAACATTTTATTCAGTTTGCAAGAGATAAATTATACCTGATAAATCCGATTGCAAATACAGTATACGTAGTCGATGATCAAACGCAAATGTTTAGTGCACATGAAATGACCAGTAGATACTTTAGTGTAGGGGATACTATTTATCACTATACAGCTAACGGTCAAAGCATTTATAAATTTTCGAAAAAAGAAATGCTCAAAAAAGCGAAGTATTTTGGGGCTTTTTATAGCGAAGAAACTCCTTATGCTGCTTTTCTTATCGGGTTTTTAATTTTAATCAGTGGTGGAGCTGTAACTTATTTTTTTGCCAAAAGGAAAAAGAAGTTTACAAAAAGTTTTGATGGTATTTTTGAAGATTTGGAATTAAGGTTAATCAATAGTTTAATTGATTTGGGAGAGCACGATTACCTGACCAACAACGATATCAATGACATTTTAGATTTAAACGATAAAGGCCAAGAAAATCAGCGAAAAATTAAAATGAATTTGATTAATCAGATCAACAACAAAATTGCTCATAAATTTAACATTGAGGAGGCGGTATGCCGTAAAAACATTCTTGATGATAAGCGTTTAAAAGCATATTATATGAAACCTGAGGTGATTGTTTTGTTAAAAAAGTAAGGAGTTATTATTTATTTCATCTTCTAATTTTATGCTTACAAACAAAATTACTTCGAGGTTAAGGTGTAAACGCTATTAAAAGAAATGGCGAAGAGTTTTGAAGTTATAGAGAAAATGAAAGGTTTGCAGATTGTGATTGATGAAAATGTACAGCTGCTAATAATGCTGTAATACTTTGGCAGCTATAACAACATAGCCTTGTGTGGTTTGCGTAAATACGAGAAACTGATCGTTACTTGGATTGATTTTAAACTTTTTGGCCAAAATATCTGCCCGTTCTGGGAAATTTCTGACGATTACATTGCCAGTTAAATTTTTTTGCTTTTTGAGGTCGCTTAGTTTTAATAAATTTTTTATCTCAAAAATTCTCCCTAAAAATTCAGGTTTAAATTGGCAGCTGTAATACAATTGGCTTTGTGGATGAAGTTTGTGTAGCTCGAATTTTTCTGAAATGTAATTAAATGCACCACTTTTAAGTACGGCAACATCTGGCTCATATAAAAATCCTGTGGGCTCTGTATCGGTAATTGTTGTTTTAGCGCTTAAGGCCTTAATAGAAAAACTAATTTGCTTTTGTGTTTCGTTGAGTGTAATACACTGAATTTTTATGTCTTCGGTAGGCATTTTATCTAATACCCAAAGTAATTCTTTGCATTCGTTTTTCAAACTTACAATGTGTATTTCGCTAACATTTGTAAGTTCGCTCAAACCTGCGCTAATATCTAATAAGGGCGATGTTTTTAAAATTATTCGCTCTGCTTTTTGGAGCAACAGTGGTAGGATAGCTGTAACATCTGGAGTGCAATCTTTAAGCTTAAATACTTTTCCACTGTTTTTTCGCCTTGCGGGATCCATATAAATGGTACCAAAGTTAAGTTCAGTATTTTTTAAAAACTCCACACCATCTGTGGCTAACACTTTCTGATTTTGCGTACCCAAAACCCTGCTGTTGTGGGTTGTAATTGCTGCAAGTTCGGCATTGATTTCGCAACTAAACACTTGTTTTGCTTTTTGGGCAAAAAAGCAACTGTCTACCCCAAATCCCGCTGTTAAATCGAGTACTGAGTTGCCTTTTGTCAACAAAGCTTTATAAGCCCCAGTAGTTTCTGATGAACATTGTTCGATAGACAATAGGGCAGGATAATAAATATTTTCTTGCTTAAACCAAGTAGGAAGTTTTGAAATGCTTTTTTTCTTTGCGGCAATTTGATTGGCAATTTCAGCAGAACTTACGTTTTTAAAGGGAGATTTGGCCAAAGCAATTTTGTTTACATCAGCATTGATATGCGTATTGATGTATGCTTGAACTTCCCTTATCAAAACATTTTCGTTCATTGCTTGCTATTTTTCTTTGATTACCATTTGGCAAGTATATCTGCTTTTTACTTCCAACAAAACTTTTTTATTTACGGTAACTCTATCTATCGTTTGTTGGTTGTAATAGCGTATCGTAACCAATTCTAAGCCTTTGTTGTATTTTACCTTAAAACCTTCGCTTAAATCTTTAATCAGCTTATCTATTTTTTCTTCGTCACCATCTACACTAACAGAAAAGCTAATGGCCGAATTGAGCATGGTGTTTACTTTTACTTTGTTGCGGTGGAATATATTAAAAATATGACTCAAATTTTCTTCCATAATAAATGAAAAATCCTTAGGAAAAATAGAAATCAACACCTGATTTACTTTGAATATAAACGAGGGGACAGGCAATGGCGAAGTAATGTCGGTAATTGTTGTTCCTGGTTCGTTGGGATGCATAAACGAGCGCACATATAAAGGAATGCCCTTGTTTTGTATGGGTTTTATGGTTTTTGGATGAATTACCGTAGCGCCATAATAAGTAAGTTCAATGGCGTCGTGGTACGACAATTGGTCAATTTTTTCGGTTTCATCAAACCATTTTGGATCTGCGTTCAACACCCCTGGTACATCTTTCCAAATGGTAAGCGACTCGGCATTTAAGCAGGCGCAAAAAATAGCAGCCGAATAATCAGAGCCTTCTCTGCCTAAAGTACTGGTAAAATTTTCGCTAGTTGCGCCAATAAAGCCTTGTGAAACTACCATTTGCTTGTTTAAAAGCGGAAGCAGCTGTTTTTGTATTTCTTGTTCCGTTTTATCCCAAATTACATTGGCCTCTCGGTAATTGTTGTCCGTTTTAATGTAGTTTCTTGCATCGGTCCATAGGGTGGAAATACCAATCTTGTTCAAGTATGCAGCTACTATTTTAGTTGATAGTAATTCTCCAATAGAAACAATTTGATCGTAGATATAATCGGGTGCGTCGTTTGCTTCTTCTTCTAAAAGCCATTCAATCTCTACAAAAGTGTTGGCAATGTCGTTATAAATGGGATGATTTTCATCCTCAAATAAATCGTGGATAATTTGAAAATGAAAAGCCTTAGCTTCTTCTAAAATTGCGAGTGCTCTTGTATCGTTTTTAAGATAAGCCGAATGAAGTTCTTCCAATTTGTTGGTGGTTTTGCCCATTGCCGAAACGACGATAAGCAAATTGTTGGAAGGATAATTTTTAACGATTTCAGCTAAGTTTTTAACGCCATCAGCATCTTTTACTGAAGCTCCGCCGAATTTGAATACTTGCATTTATAATAGGGTTGATAAGAGACTGTTTGGTTTAATTATATTTTTAATGGCTTTAAAAGGAACTATTAATTCGGTAGTTCCGTCTACATAAGGCTTAATTTCGTAGTTGTTGTACAAAAATATCAAACCTTTTTGGCCCATGTAAAAATTTTTGGCCAGGTTAAATTTTCCATCCTCAAAAAAGTAGTTGTCAGTGAGTAGGGCATCGGGTGTTAAGCCTTCATTCTTTCTAAAAATACCTTCGGCAACGGCGATTAGTTTTGCTTTTTGAGTAGCATCAAACAAAGAATCGATGCTTATGTCTTTGTTGTTTTTTAGGTTGTAGTTTAAATAGGCAGTATAATGATTTCCATGTGCCCCTCCGGCATAATCTTCGTGATTATAGGCTATAGCAATGTAGTTATGGGTTTGTCTCAAAACATGAATATTGATGTTCAAGTACCAGGTTTGATTTCTATCCGAAGACTCCTTAGCAAAATCTTTGTAGCCACTTATAAAACTATTTGCAATATCTTGGTAGGAGGTAGCTTCTTCATCAGGCGAAAAATAATCGAATACCTGTCTTTTAATGTATTCGTTTAGTGGCTTGTGGTCAAACTCAGGATAAGTAATTGTAGCTGAAGAAGTATCAGCCATTTTTTGTTTTTGGGTATATGCTGCTTGTACGGTTTTGTAAGTAAAACTCAGCGTATCGTTTTTAGCAA
Source organism: Sphingobacteriaceae bacterium (assembly GCA_947460275.1). Lineage (GTDB taxonomy): Bacteria > Bacteroidota > Bacteroidia > Sphingobacteriales > Sphingobacteriaceae > Pedobacter. The sequence continues at coordinate 6,463 of CANHHZ010000108.1, forward strand.
TTTCGGCATCATGAATTTGTTTTTTCTCATTGTTGCAAGAAATAACCACCATCACCATCAATAAATATGCAATTCGTTTTTTCATATGCTTTACAATTGTGCTTTGCTCAAAGAAGCGTTAAGCCACCCGGCTTCTAAATCGGCATTGTATTTATTATAAAAGTTTATAGCCGGTTCATTCCAGTCTAAAACTTGCCAAACCATGCCGTTGTAATTATTGGCTTTGGCTTCGTTAATTACACGTTCAAAAAGTATTTTACCTACGCCTTTTCCTCTAAATTTTTCGGTTACTAGAAAATCTTCTAAGTATAAGCGACAACCTTTCCAGGTTGAGTATCTAATATAGTATAAAGCAAAGCCAATAATCAGGCC
>CANHHZ010000109.1 GCA_947460275.1 Sphingobacteriaceae bacterium
CAAGTTTGGCGTGATGTGTATTGGGTTTTTGGTCAGAATTTGGTGGACATGAACACCAAAGCTGAGGCAGAAAAAAGATGGGATTTATTGGGCGTAGGCCAAATTTTAAAAGCTTGGGGTTGGTTGGCAGTGACCAACTTGCATGGCGAATTAATCATCAAGCAAGCTATTGATGCAAGCAGAACAAGATTTGATTACGACAGCCAAGAGTTTGCTTACAAAGAGTCGTTGCGCTTACTAGATGCAGCAATTGCTAATTTAGGAAGAACAGATGGCGCTGTAAGCGCTACATATTTGGGTAAAACCGATATAATTTACAAAGGTGATCGCAACAAATGGAGGAAATTTGCTTACGGATTAAAAGCGATGGCTTTGAATCATTTTTCTAACAAAACTTCTTATGATGCAGATGCTGTTATTGCGGCTGTGGATGCCTCTTTTGTAGGTAATGAAGATGATGCTTTATTAACTTACACTGGTTCTGCTAATGATGACATTAACTTTATGGCAGGAGCTAGAGATAACTTTACCAGTTATAGACAAACATCATTTATTTTACAATTGATGAACGGAACGCGTTTTGGTGGTATAGTTGATCCTCGCATGAGCAGGATGTTAGCTCCATCTCCAGATGGAGTTTACAGAGGTTTAGAGCCAACTTTTGGGATTGGTGCCTTAACAACCGCTCAACAGCCACTTAATTTTTGGGGTTATACTAGCGTTACTGCTGCTATTCGTACGCCAGCTAGGTACGTATTTTCTACCAAGAGTAAGCTACCAGCTTTAACTTACTCACAGTTGCAGTTTATTAAAGCTGAAGCAGCCTATAAAAAAGGATATAAAACAACAGCTTTAACAGCCTATAAAAACGCTATTTCTACACACATTGATTTTGTGAATGCAAGAAATTCTGATGATGGACAAACTCCATTACAAATTACTGCTACAGAAAAATCTACGTTTTTGGCTTCAACTGCAGTTGTACCTACAGATGCAAACCTGTTAACTTTGTCACAAATCATGTGTCAAAAGTACATTGCACAATGGGCTTGGGGTCATCTAGAAACTTGGATGGATTTAAGAAGATACCATTATACAGATAAAGATCCAGTTACTACAAATCAAGTATTTTTGGGTTTCACCCCTCCTGTAAACTTGTATCCTGATAACCAAGGAAAACTGCCTTATCGTATTAGACCTCGTTACAATTCAGAATATGTTTGGAATAGAGAATCTTTGGATGTAATTGGAGGTTTAGCGCTAGATTTCCACACTAAAGAAACATGGATTACACAACCTTAATGATTTAAATTATGAAAAGAAAATATATTGTTTTAGCAGTTTTACTGCTTTCTGGCCTCATTTATTCTTGCAAGAAAAATGCAGTCCAGATTATTACAAAGCCTGTAAGCGGTGCTCAGGTAAAGTTTTTTAACTTTGCTATAGGTGCACCTAGTGTAAATTTTTATGCCAATACCACAAAAGTATCGGCTATTGTTTCTACTACAGGCGCAGAAAGCGCAAGTGGAACCGCTTTTGGTTCAGTATTTCCTGTAACTAATTCTTATGCGGTAATTGTTCCAGGTACATACAGTATAACTGCCAATATTCCAAGCACGGCAACTGCAGATGCTAATTTAGCCATTGCAACTATGAGCAAGGAATTGGTTGAAGGTAAAAATTATTCATTATATACCTCAGGACTATACAACACAACTACAAAAACAGCCGACGTTTTTATCGTTGACGATAATTTGCCAGCAGTTGATACTTCTGGTTCTTTTGTACGTTTTGTAAATGCCTCTTACAATGCCAATCCGTTTAATTTAATTTTGAAAAACACAACAACTAGTGTAGAAACACAAGTTGCTGAGGGAATTGCTTATAAAAGTGCTTCCCCTTTTTACAAATTAAATAGTGGTGTTTACGATTTGATTTTAAGATATCCTGGAACTTCTACAAATGTTGTAGTAAGAACTTCAGTTAATTTATTAAAATCTTTTACTTATACTTTTGGCTTAAGGGGTGATATCACCGTAACTTCAACTACCGCGGCCAATAGGCCAGTAATTGACAATACACCAAATCGATAACCGATTTATTGTTTATAAAAACCGCTTAGCACGCTAAGCGGTTTTTTTATGCATTAACGGTTACAAGTTTCCTTATTTTTTATACTTTTGCAGTCTAAGTACTCAACATGGCAAGCTTTACACTTACTCCTGAAACCTGGGAAAGGGTTAAAATTAAATTTTTAAGAAAATACCGCGATTTAGCACAAACAGATTTATTGTTTGTTCCTGGACAAGAAGACCAATTGGTGCAGCAATTGATGCAATTGGTTCAAAGAGATCAAAAGTATATCGAGTTTACCATTGCAAAGGCTTTGGCCGATACCAAAGGGAATAGACTATAAACACTTGCTTAGCTAGCCTAAAATTACAAGGGCTTGTTCCTTTAAATAGGAGCTGCTTCCCCTCCTCAACAACAAGCAAATATTGTTCCCTCCAAGTGCAAATATTTTAAGCAAGCGCATTCTGCTTGCGCTATAGCTTTCTATTTATGCTTCAGCGCCATAGGTTTTAGCTGATTTTGAAAATTTTAATATGGAACTGACTTGCGCATGTAGCGCATTAAAATGTTAAATTTTGTTAAATTGTATAAAACTGCGTTTCCGGTGTTTAAAACCCACTTTCAAGCTAAAAAATCTTTTTATGTAACAATAAAGTTGCGCCATTAATTTTGTAAATTTTTTGTCATGACAATTTTTTTACCCACTTTTAGGAGATTTATTAACTATTAACTAACTTAAATTTATTAATTCATGAAAAAACTTGTACTAAGTTTATTCATCTTGTTGACAATTTCTGTTGCTGCTTTCGCTCAAGATCGCACGGTAACAGGAAGTGTTAAAGCAAGTGAAGATGGACTGCCTATACCGGGTGCGTCTGTAAAAGTAAAAGAAGTTTCTGGTGTTGGAACAACCACAGGAGCTGACGGTAAGTTTTCATTAAAAGTTCCTGCTAGCGCAAAAACTTTAGTAATTTCTTACTTAGGATACGCAACTAGAGAAGTTGCCCTATCAAACAATGTTGTAAATGTATCTTTAGTTGCAGATTCTAAAACTTTAGATCAAGTGGTTGTTACTGCTGGTGGTGTGAACATTAAAGTTCGTGAGCAAGGTAACCAATCTACAACGGTTAAGGCTAAAGAATTAACCCAAGCGAAAGCTTTTAACGTAGCAAGTGCACTTTCTGGTAAAGTTGCTGGTTTACAAGTTAACGCGGTGAGTTCTGGTGTAAACCCATCTGTACGTTTAGTATTGCGTGGTAACCGTTCGTTATTAGGAAATAACCAAGCATTGGTTGTTGTGGATAACGTTATTCAGCCAAGTGCTATTTTGGGTAACTTAAACCCAGAAGATGTGGAAGACATTCAAGTATTGAATGGTGCAGGTGCTGCAGCATTGTACGGTTCTGATGCTTCGAATGGTGCGTTAATCATTACCACTAAATCTGGTAAAAAAGGAGTAACTACGATTAAAATTGGTCAAACAACCAGTTTAGAAACGATTGCTTTCTTACCTAAATTACAAAAAACTTATGGTTCAGGTACTGGTCCGGATGATATCCCTACTTATACCCCTTACGAAAACCAACAGTATGGTCCAGCGTTTGATGGTTCTATGCGTCCAATTGGTAAACCATTAGCTGACGGTACAACCCAAGTTGTTCCTTACTCATGGAACGAAAAAGAAGGTAAAAATGCTTTCTGGGATACGGGTGTAAATAACCAAACAGATTTTAGTTTATCTTCTGGTGATGACAGAGGTTCTTACTACTTTTCATCTCAATATTTTGATCAAAAAGGAACAGTTCCTGGTGATAAATACAATCGTTTTACTTTACGTTTAAACGGTAGTAGAGATATTACTAAAAACTTCAACTTTTCATTCAATGCGAACTATGTTCAAAACAGGTATAATTTAGGTGATTCAGGTACAGCATTTAACAATGTGTTAATGTCTCCTGGACAAATACCTTTAACCCGTTATACTGACTGGAAAAATGATAAATATTCTACTCCAGACGGGTTCTATAACGAATATTATGATAGCCCTTACTTTACCTTAGGTAATGCTAGAAACTTAACAAGAAATGATTATTTGACAGGTAACGTACAGTTTAAATACTCTCCTATCAAAGATTTATCTTTATTGTTCCGTGCGAGTATAGCCACTAGAAATGCTTCTACAAAAAGCTGGAGTGATAAATATACATTCTCTACGTACAGATTGTCTATCACTTCAAATTTTGCCAATAGAATGGGTAGTGTAAGTGATGGTTCAAGTTATGATACACAATTAAACCCTGAGTTTCAAGCACAATACATCAAAAAACTAAGCAAAGATTTCTCTTTAAATGCTGTTGTTGGTGCAAGTGTACGTGACAACATCGCTAAAAGTGTTTCGGCTTCATCATCTGTAATGGTAACTCCAGGTTTGTATAACGTAAGTAATACTACTGGTAACACTGCAGGTAGCGAGTCTAACTCTCGTGTTCGTCAAATGGGTGTATATGCTGATGCGCGTTTAGGTTTCAGAAATTATTTATACCTACACGTAACAGGTAGAAATGACTGGCGTTCAGTATTGGCACCAGAATTTCAATCGTTATTTTATCCAGCTGCCGATCTTTCGTTTATCGCGTCTGACGCTTTATCTTTCTTAAAGAAATCAAAAACCATCAACTCTTTAAAAATTAGAGGTGGTGTTTCTAAAGTAGGTTTGGTAAACTTAGGTGCTTACAGATTAACTCCAACTTTTGGTCAGCAATATGGCTATCCATATGCTGGTGTACCAGGATTTGGTGTAGGTAATGCTATCGTATCACCTTCAATTAAACCAGAGGTAACTACTTCGGTAGAGGGTGGTTTTGATTTGGCGATGTACAAATCAAGAGTTACTTTTAGCTTAACTGCTTATCAATCAAATACGGTTGATCAAACGGTAAGTGTAGGTATTCCTTCAGCTACTGGTTTCACTTCATATTTAACTAACACTGGTGAGGTTCAAAACAAAGGTTTCGAAACTTCATTGCGTTTGGTTCCAGTGCGTACAGCGTCTGGCTTAGAAGTAACAGTTGGTGCAAATTATACTTATAACAAAAACGAGGTACTTTCAATTAGTGCTGACCAAAACTTTATCAGTTTAGGTACTTTTGGTACTGCTAATATTGTGGCGCAAGTAGGTGAGTCTTTCCCATTGTTAAAAGGTACAACTTATAACAAAGATGCTCAAGGAAGAATAATTGTAAATAAAACCACTGGTTTACCAAGTGCTACAACCACTACTTCTGCTTTAGGTATTACTGAGCCAAGACACCGTTTAGGCTTAGATTTATCTGCTGAATACAAAGGTTTCCGTTTGGCAACTGTTTTCGAATACCGTGCAGGTAACATCATTTATACTGGTGCTAGTACAGGTTTCGATTTCTCTGGTGCTGGTATCAGAACTACTTATTTCAACAGAGAGCGTTTTGTAGTTCCTAATTCATCTTATTTAGATCCACTTACCAATACTTACGTTGCCAATACTAGTATTACTACTAATACAGGTGGTGTAGATTTTTGGACAAATGGTCCAACTAACACAGGTGTAAATTCTAACTATACTTATTCTGCAGCTTTCTGGAAAATGCGTGAGCTTTCATTGTCTTACGAATTGCCAAAATCTGTGTTAAGCCATGTTAAATTTGTAAAAGGTGCTACCATAAGTGTTCAAGGACGTAACTTGTTCTTGTGGGCTCCTAAGAGCAACATCTATACAGATCCTGAGTATAGTGCTTTTGATTCAAGTAGTAATGCCATTGGTTTTACTTCATTGAGCCAAACTCCTCCAGGAAGATTTTATGGTATGAGTTTATCATTAACTTTATAATAGTAAAAGAATATGAAAAAAATATTTAAATACATATTGTTAGGCGTGGTTGTGGTTGCATCTAGTTCTTGTAAAAAGTTCTTGGATATCAACACCAACCCAAACAGCTTAACTACGGCTACCCCAGCCTTGGTATTGCCACAAGCAATAGTTGGAGCGGCCTCAATTAGCAATTCATTTAACATCAGTTTCGCTGATTTTTCTGGAGCTAGAGCAAATGCTGGTGGTTTTGGTGGATTCGGTTCGGTAGTTACTTACGATTTTGGAACTGGTGATTACGCTGGTTTATGGTCAAGTACTTACGATAACGTGAACGATTTTGAATACATCATTAAAAATACTTCTGGCGATCCTACATTAGCTTATTCAACGGCTATTGCTCGTATCATGAAGGCTTTTGATTTTGAGCGTTTGGTAAATCAGTTCAATGATGTACCTTATACTGATGCTGTGAAAGGAGCAACTAGCTTACAGCCTAAGTACGACAAAGGACCAGATGTTTACAAAGCTTGTATTGCTGAATTAGATAAAGCTATGGCTGACATTACTGCAGCACAAGCTTCTTCTACAACAAATACGGTGGCTACAAGTGCAGATCCAATGTTTAAAGGTGACATGAACCTTTGGAAAAAGTTTGCGAATACGGTTAAATTACGCATGTTGATTAAAATGGCTGGAGTTCCTTCTTTGGCTTCTTATGCAACTAGTGCTTTCTCCACCATGAACACTACTACTATTGGTTTCTTAA